>PWJZ01000096.1 GCA_003559855.1 Bacteroidales bacterium | reverse complement strand
TTTAACTGTTTTACAATTATTTACGTGTTCAAATATTTAATATCAGGTGCTTCTATCCCGATGGAACCCTCATGCTTTATACATCTTCTTTTGTGAACGTTCAGTTAATGAGGGTTTCATTATAATATGTTTTCTTTTATACAACCGACGATATGAAGATACAAACAAACGGAATGTTTTCTGCAATATGTTTACGTTTTTTCAAAAACTCTCATTTTAGTTTTTTTATAATTATTGATTAATCTCTATTTTGTAATTTTGAGAAATTATTCACAGCTATTGATTAATTATAAAGATATTGAATTTGTTACAAATGGAACGGAGATATTTACGAAAGCCGGCATGGCTACGCACGAGGCTAACAGATGCCTATGATTATGCGGTTGTCAAAGATGTTTTGGATTCAGGCACACTTCATACGATATGTGAAAGTGGCAGGTGTCCGAATAAGAGTGAGTGCTGGAGGGCGGGAACGGCTACTTTCATGATACTGGGTGATATTTGCACGCGCAACTGTATGTTTTGTGCGGTTGCCAATGGCCAACCCTTACCACCTGATAGCGGTGAACCGGAAAAGATTGCCGAAGCCGTTATTGCCATGAAAATCAGGCATTGTGTTCTGACTTCAGTAACCAGGGATGACTTGCCCGATGGGGGTGCGGCATTATGGGCGGCAACAGTCAGGGCAGTTAAAACATTATCACCATCTACTACCGTCGAAGCACTTATCCCTGATTTCAACGGTAAAACACAACCGGTTCAGAAAATAATCGATGAAAAGCCCGAAGTAATATCACATAATCTTGAAACAGTGAAACGGCTGACGCCACTGGTAAGAATTCGGGCAAAATATGACACGAGTATAAAAGTCTTGACCTATATAGCACAACAAAAAATAAAAGCCAAATCGGGCATAATGGTAGGTCTTGGAGAAACTGATGATGAGGTGTATGAAACCATGGACGACCTGCTTGAAACCGGATGTGAAATAATTACCATCGGGCAGTATCTTCAGCCTTCCGTTAATAATCTGCCGGTTAAACGCTATGTTACACCCGAAGACTTTGACAAATACAAAAGAATCGGCCTTGAAAAGGGATTTTGGTTTGTGGAAAGTCAGCCATTGGTAAGGTCTTCGTATCATGCCGAAAAACATGTGTGAGGGGTATTATGAAACTCCCATGTTGCAGACTATGATAAGGTTGTGTTTGTGTTTTAAAAAAACATTGGGAGGGTATAATAACAATAATAATGCTTAATAGCGAAACATGAGACAATCTGTTTTACGAATTTTTTCAATCATATTTATTTTTACTTTGCTCAGCGCTTGTTCATGTTGTGCAAGGTATAGCCGGTTTTTTTCTGACGGATATGATGTAATACCGGGGGCATACCACACTGATTATTATTTTCCTTTTCTTGAAGGCAGGCGCATTGGGGTTGTTGCTAATCATACGTCAAGAGTGGGAGGGAGGCACCTTGTAGATACTTTGGTAAACAGCGGTTTTGATGTAAGGCGAATATTCGGTCCCGAACATGGTTTCAGGGGTATCGCTGCTGCCGGTGAAATTGTGGAAGACGGAAAAGATGCAAAAACAGGGTTGCCTGTAATAAGTTTGTACGCAGACAACAGAAGACCGGAATCTAAACATTTGCATGATCTTGATGTCATTGTTTTTGACATACAGGATGTCGGGGCAAGGTTTTATACATATATTTCAACCATGACATACGTGATAGAGGAGGCAGCAAAAAAAGATATCCCGGTTATAATTCTGGATCGCCCAAATCCCAACGGGCACTATGTAGACGGCCCGGTCCTCGAACCCGAATTCAGCTCATTTGTCGGATTACATACCGTGCCGGTAGTGCACGGCATGACAGTTGGCGAATATGCACTTATGATAAATGGTGAAGGATGGCTTATTGATGATCTGAAAGCCGATATTAAAGTTGTTGAAGTATCGGGTTATGATCATTCAACACCATATGAATTGCCTGAAAGGCCATCTCCAAACCTGCCAAACATGACATCGGTATACCTTTATCCGTCGTTATGTTTTTTTGAGGGTACGCAAATAAGCGTGGGCAGGGGAACTTCCAAGCCTTTCCAGGTATTCGGACACCCCGATCTGCCGGAAGAAAAATTTCATTATCAGTTTGTTCCCGGAAGTGTGTCGGCCGCACCCGATCCGCCGCAAAAAAACCGTAAGTGCTTAGGAATGGATCTGTCAACAGAAGATCATGCATCAATAAGGGAAAAAGCATCCGTTGACCTGTCATATCTGATTATCGCTTACCAAAATTTTCCCGACAAAAATTCCTTTTTCAATAATTATTTTGACAGGCTGGCCGGAACAAAAAAGCTCCGCAAACAAATAGAAAAAGGATATACTACTGAGCAAATAAGACAATCATGGGAAGATGATTTGGAAAACTTCAAAAACATAAGGAGAAAATATTTGCTATATGACTGTTTTGAATAGCCCCTGATAACGTGTTAATAAAAAAAACCGAAATAATAAAGTTAAGACTGTTTGCCGTTTTTATTATTCCGGTTTTTTCTTTTTTGAATTTGCTTATTATTCAATTATCTCAAATTCCGTTCGTCTGTTTTTTTGTCTTCCTTCTTCAGTTTCATTTGATGCTATTGGCTTTGAATAGGCATATCCTTCGTGTTCCAGCCTGTGTCTGTCAATACCCCGGTCAATAAGGAATTCAACAACCGCTCTTGCACGGTCTTCAGATAAACGTTTATTCAGCTCCCATCCTCCTACAGTACAGGTATGACCCGATATTTTAACTCTTATTTCAGGGTTGTCAACCATCAGTTGATAAAGGATTCCGAGCTCTGCATATGATTCAGGTCTTAAAGTGGCTTGCCCCAGATCAAAAAATATGTTTTGCAGGACAATTGCTTTACCAATTTCAATTTTTTTCAATTCTATATTATTTATTATTTCCCTGTCAACCATAGCTTCCGTTATATTTATATTTTCGGAATGGAACAGGTAGTCATCTGCCTGAACGGCGATACCGTAGTTTTTTCCGCCGGGGAGTGAAATTGCATATTCGCCTGTTCTTTCATTGGATGTAAACTGTGCCAGCAGCATTTCTTCTTCGTTGTCATACAGTTCGATGGTAGCAACCAAAGGCTCTTTGGTTTCCTGGTCAGTAATTTTACCTCTGAGCAATGTCATAGGGGTTACTTCAATTTCTATTTCGTCGGCCATAATTATATCCTGTGCTGGTCTGACAAGGCTGGCAATAAGTTGTTTTTCGGGTGTGTTGATAAGCGGTTTTTCGGGTCCGAGGAATGTGATCTGATATATATCCCTTCCGCCATAGCCATCTTCTCTGTATGTGGAGTAAAAGCCTGTTTCGCTGTCTTCAGTCATTGTAAAGTAAAGGTCGTCACCCGGAGTATTTATGGGATATCCCAGGTTTTCGGGCTTTGTCCATCTGCCGCCTATGTATTGTGTTTTAAATATATCAAATCCTCCCATAGTTTCATGACCTTTAGAGCTGAAATAGAGTGTTTTCCCGTCGGGATGCATAAATACGCTTGCTTCGTCGTATTCGGTATTTACCGTAGATCCGAGATTTACCGGTTCACTCCATCTTCCTCTTTCATCACGTCTTGATTTCCATATATCGGTGCCTCCATAACCTCCTATCCTGTCACTGATGAAATACAGTGTTCTGCCATCAGGTGAGAGGGAAGCGCTCGACACCCAATTATCCGAATTTATTCTGCGATGCAGCTTTCTTGCCCTCGACCATTGCTCACCATCCCAAACCGATTCGTAAATATCGCCGCCTCTTTTGCCACGGTATATCAACAGTGTGTTGCCGTCATGCGAAAGACCTGCCGAAGCATCATGCGACCGGGAATTGATCCTTCTGCCGGGATCCCGGGGAGATTGCCACTGATCACGGATTTTGCGGGTCTCCAAAATGTTCTCAAAATATAAGTAATCATTCCTGTCCATTCGCGGACGGCGACCCAATGGACGTCGTGTTGTGAAAAACATCCTGGTACCATCGGCATTTATCACAGGACTGTAATCATTATATTCTGAATTGATGGTACTGCCCATGTTGTCAATAAAAACCCTGACAGGATTCTCAACAGCCTTTTTCCCGTAATTACACTCAGCTATCCTCTTGTCAATCTTTTCACGCTGCTGTATTAATTCATGGGGTGTTAAGCTTTGCCGGTAAAAAGTATACTGATCAATAGCTTCATCAAACATGTAATTCAGGTGATATGCACGACCAAGTTCATAATATACGTCTAATGTAGGAACATTAAGCTTAATAGCTTTTTCAAAAAAATCAATTGCTTTCTTATAGTGAACTGTTTGAAGATAGCAAACACCTATTTTGTAATTCAACCACGCATTATCGGGGTTGAAGCTGTGAGCTTTCAGATAATTTTCCAGTGCATGGCTGTATTTACCCCCGCCTTTTTCAAAATAGTTGTCACCCTGCCTTAAATTCCGCCTGGCTTCTCTTAAACCTCTCCTGTCATCAGGAAAATATGACCTTGTGAATTCAACATTCTGAGCAAATACCTGAAATGTAAGGAAAAAGAAAAATCCTGTTATAAAAAACCTTGTTATTTTATACATGTTTCAATTTTTTTTTATAATTACCCGGTTAAATTTAGGATAAATAAATTGTGATTCTGTATTTGTTTATTTTACTTATCAGTTTATGATCGTTTTATTCAATATACTCCAGTGCGTTTTTCACTCCCAGTTCGGCAGCTTTTTTCCAATCTTTCATTGCGCCGTCCGGATCACGCAACATTTCTTTGGCAATTCCGCGGTTATAATAAGCTTCGCCAAATTCCGGGTTTAATCCAATGGCTTTGGTGTAGTCGGCCACAGCACCTTCAAAGTCATTAAGACGGTATTTAACATTGCCGCGCCCGTTATATGCTGCTAAATATTCGGGATTGATCTAAAGCGCTTTATTAAAATCTCTCAGTGCTTCTTCGTATTTTTCTAAACGAAACAAGACCATGGCACGGTTGCTGTAAAGATAGTGTTCTGAATCATTGATCCTCACAGCTGTGGTAAAATACTCAAAGGCGTCGTTGTATCTTTCCTGTTGTTTAAATAAATTGCCAATCTCATTATATGTAAAATACATAGTAGGGTCCAGCAAAACAGCCTGCTGATAATCTGCAAGTGCGCTCTGGATGTCGCCCGCAAGTGCTCTGGTACTGCCCCTTTCGTGATATGCGTATGCAAAATCAGCACGAATATTTATGACATTGGTAAAGTCATCAATAGCTTTTTCATACTCTTCTAATATTAGGTTTACCTTACCCCTGTAATAATAAGCAAGATACAGCTTATCATCGTTTTGCAGGGCAAGAGAATAGTCTGTCAGGGCTTTTTCCAGATTGCCCGCCTTCTGATTTGCCCTGCCACGGCTATAGTACGCTATGGCTTTCTGAGGAGCGATCTCCAAAGTCCTGTTGAAATCCTCTATTGCACTATGATAATCCTCCATCCTGTATTTAGTCAGACCGCGGTTGTAAAAAGCCAGGTCAAAGTCATTACGAATGGAAATAGATTCGTTGAACTTTTGCATTGCCTGAGTATACTCGCTTTCATGAAATAAAGCAACTCCTTCGTTATACAACTTTTCGGCCTCCATCGCATCTTCCTTACCTATACGTATAGTATCGGTAAATGCAGTTTGACAATGCATTTGTGAGGAAGATGCTATGAACAGGAAAAACAAAAATATTAAACTTAGCTTCATGTGTGTTGAAATTGGTAAATAAAGTTTTTTAAAAGGTCATAAACGATCAGCACTACGCAAAAAAATGTTGTTTTTTTATACTGCGATTGTGCTCACCATCTTTTTTATGCAAATATATCAAAAAACAAAGTTTATTAATTAAATATTTTTATTGTTTTTTTTTTAAAATTTTTTTTTAGCTTTGAAAAATCTGAACAAATACTCAGATTTTGCAAACAAGTGTTGTTTAAGTTTTTTTGATCATTACATTTCCCTGGTTTCAGAGAAAGCTCATTATTATATTTATTTTTTGTGAACAAAAAAAAGTTGCAATCGGAAAAGAAAAGAAATAAACCCGGGCTGATATTTTCATTCATAAAACATTATATAGAAGGAAACAGCCGTTATGGAATCCATTCTCCCTTTGTTTATAATTTACTTACAGAATGTGTGTATTCCGGGTCATTGCCGGCAGACTACCGGATGATAGAAGAACAACGAAAAAAACTTGAATCGGATAAACGCATTATCGAAGTCAGCGATCTGGGAGACCGGCGTGATGATAGTGCTGAGGGCGTCATGCAAAAAAGGAGCATATCAGCTATTGCGAAAAAGTCTGTGAAAAGCCGCAGACAATCAGCTTTACTTTACAGGCTGGCAAAATATTTTGAATGTTATAATATCCTGGAACTGGGAACATGTTTCGGGATAACCACGTCATATTTATCCTGGTCACTTCCCGGTGTTGTGGTTAATACCATTGAAGGTTGTCCGCAGGTCGCCGGCATAGCAAAGTCGGTTTTTGAAGCGCTGAACCTGAAAAACGTCAGACTGCACGTGGGAAATATAGATGAGATACTTATCCCTGTTCTCAATAACACAGGTCGGGCAGATCTGGTTTTTTTGGATGCAAACCATACAAGAGATGCTACACTGGAATATTTCAATATTGTTCTTGATTATACCAATGAAAATTCGGTTTTTATAATAGATGACATACACAGGTCGGCCGGTATGGAATATGCATGGAGGGAAATATGCGATCATAGAAGCGTTTCGTCGACAATTGATCTGTTTTACATGGGTTTGGTTTTTTTCCGCAAAGGATTAAGTAAAGAAAGCTTTGTTATAAGATATTAATATTGTCTCTTTTGCGTTATGTAGTTGTTCCGGATTTGATTTTGTTTTAAATGGTGGTTCACTGCTGTCTGATTAAAATTTTTCAAAACTTATGGATCTCTATATAAATTAGTATTTAGCAGAGATAATTTAAAAAAAAATTATATAGGAGACACCAAAACTCAAATATACAAATATTCATACATAAATTTACACCAGGCTTGAATATCGAATAATGATTAACGATCTTTAGTTTTAGAAGTTTAAAGAAACTCATCCTATCAAACAATTAATTCTTAAATCATAAATCGTTAATCCTTGTTCTTAAATAAATATCTTTGTGGCTATTGATTTTAATCAGACAGCAGTGATGTTGGATTAATTGTAATAATAAAAAATAATATTCGGCAATTTTTTATATTTATATTAAATTAAAAGCAGGTTAATGGCAGATGAAATAATTCGTTTGGAGGGTATCACCAGGCATTATCATGTTGGTGCCGGTGTTGTAAAAGCTTTGCAGTCGGTTGATATCACGATAAGCAGGAATGAGTATGTGGCATTGATGGGTCCGTCGGGTTCGGGCAAGTCGACGTTGATGAATATTCTGGGCTGTCTTGATTCGCCGACCGGCGGGAGATATTATTTTAACGGCAAGGATGTAAGCAAGCTTGAGGACAATGAGCTGGCCGAGATCAGGAACCGCGAGATTGGCTTTGTTTTCCAGACATTCAACCTATTGCCCAGGTCAACGGCTTTGGATAATGTGGCTTTGCCTTTGATATATGCCGGTGAGAATAAGGCGGCAAGGCTGTCAAGGGCGACAGATGTGCTCACCCAGGTTGGTTTATCAGACAGGATGAATCACAGGCCGAATGAGCTTTCTGGGGGGCAGTCACAGCGGGTTGCGCTGGCGCGGGCGCTGGTGAACAATCCTTCGATAATACTGGCAGACGAGCCAACAGGCAATCTGGATTCAAAGACCTCTGTGGAAATAATGGGCTTGTTCGAACAGATCCATGAACTGGGAAATACGATAATACTGGTGACACATGAGGAATTTATAGCTAAACATGCTCATCGTATCATCAGATTGCTCGACGGCAGGGTAGAGGCAGATTACAAAAACGATGACGTGCGCAAGGTGGGCCAAAAAGATGAGAAGGTGAAATGATATGTCTTCTCGTGATGTTTTGTTCTTTGCCGAAAAAATATTAATTTTGCATCTTGAATAACGGGGTGTGGCGCAGTTGGTAGCGTGCTTGCATGGGGTGCAAGAGGTCGCAGGTTCAAGTCCTGTCACCCCGACGTTGATAATCAATTAATTGCGGTAATGTGTGTAGATTGTTATTTTAGCACTTAGCAAACATTTTAGCAAACAATTACGCTTATATGGGTTTTTATTAGCCCTTTTTTCTCTGTAATTTCGTTTATTTCGGTATTGCGATACCTGTTTGCAAGTTTCTCTGATGTTTTTAACTTATGCTCACTTTGATCACAAGTTAAATCTGTTCTTTGCCCTTGCTTCTTCTCCCTATTATACCTTCTGCCTGTATTTCAGCATGGGTATTTTTAGCCCCAGGGCTACAAACATCACCTATAAACAAACTGGCTTTATTCCGCTGCCTGTGGTGGCGTTTTGATACGTTTTTAGTATATACTACTATATTTGATATAAAGTTGCTTAGAACGCCTTAAATGCAATAATTCAGGATCAGGGCAATTTTTTCAGGCTGTTTTTGGGCTATTTACGAAAAAAGCCCCCGTGTACGAAACATCAGGGGCTTTTGCACATGAGAACATGCACCCGGACCCGTTAGCAATAAAAAATCCGGGATTTTTAATAAATGGTATCGGCACCTACTACTTCCGCCGGTGCCAGGCGGGTATCAATTCCATTGCTTTGACGGGGGCAATGGTAATTCCAAAAATCTGCTCAAAAACGTCTTCATGTCAACTTCATATTTATCAAATACAGTTATGTTGCCGTTTGTTTTCGTTTTCTCTTTTATAACAGGGTTGCCCTGAACAAACAAAACAGTCAAATTTTCACTATACTTATTTTGTCGAGTAAACTCCAACAACTCATTTGCAGCGTCGCACAGCTTTTGCGCTTCTTTATAGATTTCGTTTTGCGCTTCATTCAGGTAAATGTTCATTTTCCTGATCAAATATTCTGCGCTGTCTTTAGCAAATACAGTTTCGCCATCAAACCCGAGATAATCTTTTAGCGGTATTTGAGATAACAAATGCTCAAGGTGCGAACAATCCGGATACGTTAAAAGTTTTAGATACTGCTCCTTCTCGTGTCCCGCCGGCACTTTAGCCGTTTGTTCAAAATGCTGGATTACCATTTTCTTGCCTCGTAACAAGAACGGCTGAAATTCTGTCGGCTTCACCTTCCTGCCGGTCAAACGTTCAAACTCCAACAACGCTGCCATTGCATTGCTTTGCGATTGGCTTAACTGTCGGCGTGTGGTTTCCTCGTGTTGCTCGTCTCTAAAAATACAAATTTGTTTTTCCATTTTTATGTTCTCCTATTTTTAGTAGTTTGTAATTTATTTTCCGCTTCCCTGCGTAAATCGTAATTATGCAGCTTATTTGCAAGTGTCTTCCCCGATTTTTGCAGATCCGATGCTGCAAAAAATGTTTCAAATAAAATTTCTTCTCGTGTTTTCATAATATATATAATTTAAGTTAATAATTTAGTTTGCTCCAGCGGTGGTTTTATGCGAACGTCAAAAACGCTGATTTCACCTTTTCTATGTCCGTGTAACCTCTCAAGAATATCGCTGATCCTGTCTGCAATTTCAGCACTCGAATTGATCAATGTCGCTACCCGTTTAGTCGGGTCGATGCCATGTCTTTTTAGAAATACCAGGTCTTTTTTTGTCACTTGCTGTTTACCTGGTTTTGTCAGCAACTCCCTGATTGTTTGAATTTTGTGTGTTTTCATAACTAATGTTTTTAATGGTTTATAATTCGCCTCTTTTTAATTGTTGAATAATCATGTCCAATTGCGCATCAGTCAGCGTTTCCAACGGATGCAACGGTCGTGGCAACACGTGCCGGCAAAGTTTTTCCACAAACGCCAAACGTTCCGCAGGCTTCAAACAATCAAAATCTTTTTGTAATGTGGATAAATTCACTTCCAAAAAGTCTTGCAGTTGCTTCCTGATCGCTTCGCTTGCTTTGTTTTTACTGCCAACCGGTCGCCCGCCTTTGTTGATTCTGTCATCATCTTTTTTAAATTGTCCCATATCTATATGTTTTTTATATGTTACTGTTATTTACCTGTTATTAACTTTTTCATATTCCTGTAAAAAGTCATCAACAGTCCGTACAATGCTATATTTCCCGCCTTGTTGCTCAACCTGTTTTTGATGCTGTTTTTGCGCTTCTGACTGCCGGTCTGTGGTCTTTAATTCCAGTTCCCAATAAATACCACGTCCGAAGGCCTGAATATCCGCCTGCCCTTCAATTACGTTTTTGTCCGGTACATAGTTTGTACTTCCGATTATTCGGGGGCGCCCGATAACGTCTTCAACAATTTCTCGCTTATCAACGTATTTCCCGGAATTATCAATGCGTTTTACAATCCAGCCGGCATCACGAAGCAACTTAATTATTATTTTTTCTAAAGTCTTTGAGTACCATTGATACGATCCATTAACTTTGAAATAATCCGCAACACTTGGCACGCAATGCTCTTTGCCGGTCGCGATAAACACTTTATACTTATTCCGCACAAAAGCCTCTAACGCCCGGTAAGCTTCCAGGCTCATTATTTTTGATAGCTTCGTTCTCTTAAATTTTTGTTCAGTCATCTTGTATCCCTTTTTTTCAACATTTTCAACAGTTTTTCAACAGTTTTCTCTACACCTTAACTTTTTAATATACAGCCCTTTATAAGAGATGTTGAATATGTTGAATATTATTTCTATTAATAAGTATATATTATAGTATTATAGTAAGTAATTTAAAAGTGTATATAATAGTTTACAAAAAAACTTCAACATCTTCAACATCTTCAACATTCCCCCGTAAACAGTGGCTTTTTCAGCTGTTGAGGAGCTGTTGAAATTATTAAGGTTCTTCAACACGCATACACCCCCTAATTAACTTATTTGACTTAAAATCAGTATATTGAATGTAAAACATATTTTTTTTCTTTTTAAAAAAAACGTCTACCGAAAACGTTTTTTAGTCATTTTTTTGCTTATTTTTTTTCAAATAGGTAGCACCTGTATATGTTGAAATTTTATTACTTAGATTTTCTATTTTCTTCAAATATTCAGCTTCCCATTCTTTGCTACTGTTTTTTATTCCATCTTGCACAATATCAGTTATTAATCCATCAAGAGCGCATTCAATTATCAATATTTCCTCTTTACTTAATTTAAAATACTTCATCTTCTTTAATTTTTTCTGTTGTATAATTACTTCGTAAAAATTTAAATGGAGTTCCCACTTTACTGTATGCGTCAGCAAATGGAATGTATCTTTGATTTACCTCCGGTTCTATCTCAAATTCAGTTTTAATTACTCGCCTAATATAATTAAGATCAATTCTGTGATTATTATTATACCACTCTTTTTTTATATCTACGGCTGCAGCCAGAAATTCATCAACATCATTATTGTCAAAAAAATCTGTAATATAAGCCTTCAAATCTTTATAGAGTCCGCTCCTG
Source organism: Bacteroidales bacterium (assembly GCA_003559855.1). Taxonomy (GTDB): domain Bacteria; phylum Bacteroidota; class Bacteroidia; order Bacteroidales; family UBA7960; genus PUKZ01. The sequence goes on along the minus strand of PWJZ01000096.1, from coordinate 5,555 downwards.
CTTTCTTCCACCACGGCTTGCAAGTTTTCATTTGCAAGCTCTTCTGGTTTAAAAGCACTTCTACTTATTTTCCAGTCAACCGGCGATAATGTTTCAAGGTGATGAAGAAATGCAGGTATTTCCTTTAGCAGATCAGTTTCAATATTATGATTTACGAATTTTGGCATCCCCAGCTTTCGTACAAAAAAACGATCTTCCTCAGGGTCTATTAGTGCAAACTTATCAACATTGTTACTTGTCAGGATCACTTTCCCGTAAAAAGGGATTTTATATTGTGATACATATTTTTCATTGACTTGGATGTTTTTTGCTGTGACAAGGCTTTTTAATTTTTCTATTGTCAGCCGTTTTTCCAACAATGTTTCTTCAATGCATATTATATTTTTAGTTGCATAAGAAAAATTAAATCCGCTTGTAAAGTCGCTGGATGAGAGGAACGCAACATTTGCACCAAATAACATGTTTATCCAATTCAGAAATGTTGTTTTACCGGTGCCTCGTTCTTTGGAAACAAGTACCAATATTACAGTTGATCTGTTAGGATGCATGTATAATATTTGCATGTAGCGCAAACCTAATTCATATTGATCGCCAAACACATGCTCCAGTAATCTTTGTGTCCATGCCCAGTCTCCTGCTGCCGGTTTATGATCAAATTTAGAATATAGGTTGTAACAGTTATTTATAACAGCCTTATAGTTTGCATTGCTGGGCACCATACAAAAATCATCATAGCGTGGTATGAAATTCAGATACCTTCGTTTATAATCCTGAATTAATGTATCTTTATTCCATATTTTCAATTCAGTTCGCTCAACGTTATATCGATCCGGTTTTTTTACAATTTTAAAATAGTTTGTTCCTATACGTATATAAGGAACATTTTTGGGTACTTCTTTATATACTTTTTTTACAATATTTTCTATTTCTGTTTTCGGGAAGTCTTTTTCTGCCAGCCTTACAAGTTCATTTATTGCTTCTTTTTCGGGTACTCCTTTTTTAGTTAACTCCAGTGTTTCATTAAAAACATAGTTGTTACGGTTTCCCGGAGCGAAGCCATTACAAAAATTTTGATCCAAAATATACGGGGTGTCACTGTAGAATACATCAGGGTCATACGATAAATAACAAGCTCGTGAAACATCCTGGCATGAATCAATTTTTAAATTAAATTGTGATAGAAAAAAATCCTTAAGGCTTTCAAAATATTCTATATGTGTTGCCTGAGAGATATCTATTTTATACACTATTTTCAAGCCATTTCCCGAAGGGCTGGTAAATAATAATGCTGGTTTGTATTTCTCGATTATTTCAGTCTTGTTTATTTCTACGTTGTCAATGTCTACGCAAATCAGTCCACTATGCCTTACAAGTGCATCATTTTTGCGCCTTGTAAATTCCCCTGAAAAAGTTACATAATCTAATTTGGCTTTCAGGCGATTGCGTTTTTCTTTGTTTTTTTCATTCCTGATCCGCTGAACTACTCCGCCATTTGAACTACGGGTCATTTCTGCTACATCTTTTAACGTTACACTTTTCAGGGGAGTAACATTTGTTATCGGTGCGTTGTAAAATGAAAATTTTTCCATACCTTTGTCTAACTCATTTTTAAAAGATTTAAAACTCCCGGAGCGTTAATAGTTCCGGGAGTTTTTTATTATTGCAACATTTCCTCATCAGGTGGCGGTGCGTCAAGAACTTCGTTAAAATTCTCCTCATCAAAATCATCAACTTTCCGTTTCACACTCAAAGTTTCACTTGCTTTTTCTTCTACCTTTTCTTTTTTGGATGCTAAGTACTCCTGCAGCTTTTTGTCCATCTCGATGGCTTGGTTATAAAGATCATCATCGAGTTTAAATGTTTGAAAAACAGGCTTGCGAAAATGTATACTTCCGTTCGAATCTTCAATAATTTCTGTTACTCCCGTCTTTATTTTCCCGGGATTAATTTTTGCGTCAAGCCAGCTTTTGAGAGCAGCACCCCTAAACTGAAAGTTAACAAGTTCTAAATGCTTCTCGTTGATTAAAACGGCGTAAACGGATGCCGTAAACTTCCCGCCCAGTGCTTTTACGGCATCTTTTATATCTCGGTAAAGTCCTGTGATATACTCGCTACCTTTAAAAGTGTAGACCTCTAGCGGTTCTTTTCTGAGATCGTGCACCTCGTTAGAGTTAATGCCGCCATCGCTGGCCTTATGGTAGCCTGTGATGCGGGATAGACTGTCAAGAACAATGAAGGAAATCGGTAAATTGATTTTTATTTCTTGTTCTGTTTCTTTGTCGTACCAGCTAAACTCGCCGGTGTCGCCCGAAAATCGTATCCATTTTTGACAAGGATTTTCGGGTCTTGGATTTGATAAACTCATTTTTTTAAAGATTTAATTTTTACTAATTTAATTTAATTACACCCGGCTAAGCCGGAATTTTCTTCTATTTAATTTACATATTATTTTTCAATTTCGACACCTGGAAGGTTTGTCCCTTCTTGCTTGCTCAGTTCGATAAGCCCGTCAATTTCAGACTTACTAAATAAAAGCTGACCACCGAATTTATATGACGAAATCCTGCCGTACATTTTTTCCTTGTAAATTTTGGATTTGCTGCAGTGCAGGTAATTCGCAAGCTGCGAAACATTAAGCCAATTGTTGTTTGTTGAATTCATAACTTTTACTTTTAATAGTTAAACTTTCAACAAATTTAAAAGTATATAAATAAATTGGATATTTTAGGAATTTGGAAGGATTGCAATTAACTATATTTCAACCAATTGCAAAATAAATTCGGAATTTAGGTCGGAATTTTGCGTATTAAATTTGGAATAAACAGAAGGTTGTTTCGGCTTGCTCCAGTGTTGGTTTGTGTTTTTGTCCACTATATGTTAAAGCCTTGTTATTGCCATAATAACGTTGCGCCAAGAACTGCCGGCAGTGAATATATTGTGTTCTTTTCCCATTTACAACCCTTTTAAAGTAGTCCTTTGAATATAACAAGGTCAGTAAATCTATCAGCTCTTTTTTTGCTTTTCCCCATATATAGTTTTCGTTCAGATAACCACGCTGTAATAAATCATATTCAACTGCTTTGAATTTTTCAAGGTGATGGGGGTTTATATATTCCATTACTTTGTCGTTTGGCAGGCTTGCAAACTGTTTGGCTGGGTTACCGTCTTTTTTGGCTTGCAAATAGTTCAGCCATAACTCCAACGGCTTTTTCAGGCTTACATCTGCGTAATATTCGGGGTGTTCTTTTAGTTGCGACAACATTTTATCACAATCCAAAATCGCATATTCAATAAAATCATTTTCCACTATTTCAAAGCCCTTTCGCCTTAAATCTGCGCTGCCTTTGTTGGTTTTTTTCATCCCCCAGAGGATTAAATCCGCTTTTTCTTTGTCAGTCAGCTTGTCGCCGTTTTCCCAAAGCACGTTATCTGAATACCAAACAAAATACTATTTTAACCTTCTTTGATAGTATGGTTCAATATTTTTTGGGTCCAAATCCCAAAAATGTAATGCCATATATTCCCGTATGGTGCAATAAAAAACTTGTTTTTTCATAGTATGTTTAATTTAATGCTTTTATTTTTTCGTTCCGATGTTCCATTTTTGCAACGGTGTTATTTTCCAAACTTTCAGCAAGCGTTTTCTCGGCATCTTCTAAGGATTTGAGATAATTGCTTGTTGTCGTTATATCGGTATGTCCCAAACCCTGTTGAATGTCGATAATACTTGCCCCGCCAGCCAGTCCATGAGAGGCTGCGGAGTGCCGGGCATACACGGTACTAATACTTGGATTAATGCCAATAACTTTAGCGATCTTTTTTAAACTTTGGTTACAATTGCGGGTAAAGTTCTTAACTTGCTGTTTGCGTTTTTTAGGGTCTTTTGATGTTGCAATATCAAAAACAAACTCGCTGTCTTTTGTGCAATAACGGTTGATTATAGCCCACGCCTTTTGCGGTATGTAAAGTTTTATTTCAACCTTTTTAGCCCGGTATGCTGTTTTTTGCCTTTTAACTGTTAATGTATTGTTATGAATTTGTGTCCACTTCAAAGTTAACAGGTCGGCAAAGTTCAAACCAACCAGGTAATAACTCAACATAAAAAAATCACGGTAATACTCAAAAAACGGGTTGCCGGCATAATTTGTAAGAACGATAATTTCCTGTTTTTGCAATGGTCGCTTACTATTTACGGGGTCTGGTAATTCATATTTTCCGTTTTTTTCTTCGCCAAATGGATAATATTTCGCAGGAATAACGCCGTCCTGTATTGCCATGTTAAACAAATGCTGCAAACAACGTGCATACATCGAGATAGTGTTATCACTTTTTCCGCAGGCAACCATTTTTTTATGGTAGTCTTTTAGCCATGCCGGAGTTATTGCCTTAAATCCAATGGTTTCAACGCCCTTTATGCCGGCAAAACTCTTTAGCGCTGCAGCGTATAAGTCCGCCGTTCCATGTTGGTTATTCTGTTCCATCTCCTTTATCCTTTGCTCAAAATACAATTTGACGTTACCCCCGCTGCCTTTTGAACAAAAAAGCTTTTTAAATTGGTCAAAGGTGGGGTTTTCCATTGCATTAAGTATCTTTACCGCCCGGTCTTCAACCGCTGCAAACTTCATTAATAACAGCTTTTTATCCTGTCGAGGCTTTTTGGAATATACCCGGCTGAATTCTTCTTTGGTCAAATAATCACCAATGCCATAGTAGCGGGCTTTACGGTCAATAGTAACCCTTAATTTTACAGGTGAACGGGTATCCTTTTTCCTGGGATAACGGGTGTCTAAAATTATTGCAGTTGTAAACATATTTTTTTGTTTTTTTATCGTTCCAAATCGTTCCACTTGGAACGCTAAGTGGAACGGCTGAAACTATTGCTGTTATTGCGTTTGTTTGCAATTCGTTCCACCGTTCCATTTTTGGAACGGTATATATTTATAATTAAAGTTTGCTATAAATTTACTTCGCAAACAACTTCGCAAACAAAATTAGTAAATTTTGCAATCAATTTGATAAAATTTGATAAAAAGTTATTAACATTTTCCTGTTAATCAATACATTTGAATAAATATGAAAATGCTTGCTTATGCATGGGGTGCAAGAGGTCGGAAGTTCGAGTCTTCTCACCCCGACCAATGATGTGGCGCAACTGTTTTATATTAAAATAGTTGCGTTTTTTTATGATGTGTTTGCACCACCAACATTCGGCAATAATATAAAAACAATCACTACTCCTATATAACTCTTTTTAAAGTTATCCGGATTGAGGTTCAATTTATTTAAATTGCGAACACTTAGTGGCTACCATTTATTTTAATCGGACAGTAGTGATATTTTATGATTAAACCCAAATTTGTCATTAGCCGTTTGTTTCTAATGACCGCCATTAGATAAAATTATTGCCTATTCTATTGTTTACAAGGACATTAGAATGACAAATCGATTAAGAAAAAATAAAAATTTGCAATCAAAAATGCTTGCAAATTAAGTTTTTCTAAATCGGGGTTAAACCCAGTTAAGTCATTAGTTCGCTGAACTCCTAATGACAAATC
>PWJZ01000077.1 GCA_003559855.1 Bacteroidales bacterium | reverse complement strand
TTATATAAAAACTGTAATCAGTTACGGCAATTTCAAAACTATTTTCTTCCCAATAAATAAAATAACGGGAAAAGTTTCACAAAAAAGTATACTTTTGTTACTATAACTAATAATTAATTAATAACAAAAATAAATAAAAATGAGAGCATTACAATTGATCACGGTCTTTTTATTTGCAGGATTGCTTTTTTCCGCCTGCGAAAGAGTTCAAACACCTGAACAGGTAGCAGAAAAATTTTTGGAATATTGGGAGTATGGCAAGTATGAAGAGGCAAAAAAACTGGGTACTGAGAGCACACACGAAATTCTGGAATCATTAAAGGCATTTGGAGAATTGGATGATCCCGAGCCTCGCGATATCAGCAATATAGAATGTGAAATAGAAGGCGAATTAGCAAAATGCACTTATCTTGCAGATGATGAAAAAGGTGAGATCTACCTTGTAAAGGAGGAAGGGAAATGGTTGGTTGACATGACCAAGGAAAGTCCTTTTTGATCAAAAACCAAAAGGTATAAAATATTAAATAACGGTTCGATTTTTTTTTAAACCATATTCCTTACTGTGAAAAACAGTAGCCTGATTTCGGGATTTTTAATAATCACTTTTTCCGGTATATTACTCCTGTTTTCATGTGATGATCCCAATACCCGTAAACAGGGATATAACGGCAGAAATTACACTCTGTTGCCCGAAGAATTTTTTAATATACAGAACGGCGATATAATAATGAGGCAGGGATACGGTATAGTCAGTTCAATAATACTCAAAACCCTGAATGAAGATATACCTGTATCACATATTGGAATCATCAGCCAGAACAATGCCGGCGATTATTATGTAATTCATTCGGTATCGCGGGCCATATCCGATTATGACGGAATACAGATCGATAAACTTGACAGGTTCATAAACAATAGCCGCCCCGGTTCAATAATTATTACCCGTTATTACCTGCCCAAAATTGATGATAATTATGCCGGCAAACAAATAAGCGACCGTGCAAGATACTATTTGGATAAAAAAATACCTTTCGACCATTCTTTTAACTTTGAAGACACCACCTCATTTTTTTGCTCAGAGCTGGTTTGGAGGATATTAGTCGATCTTTTTGATGATGATGTTTTTGATGATTATAATAAAGATTACCTTATAAAAAGGTTAAAGTTCGAGCCGTTTTATGATACCAACCGTTTTGAAATAATTGTCAATCATCACACCCCTTAATTCCGGATCATTCCCGGCAGCATTGCCAAACATCCTTGTTTCGACTTTATAATATCCTGAACGGCCTGGCAGACCATTACAAACCTTTCGATCGACAAAATCCTGATTTTCCGCCTCCTGATAAAAAGCAGGAGCAGATGTTTGACAGACTCATCATCTCCAGTGATCAAAACATTGCTTTATCATACAGGGTGTTTCCTCAAGCCTGCTCTTATCAAGATTAAACTGAAGTGAAAAATAAAAATCAAGTCCGAAAAAGTCATTCATCCCTAGCAGGCCGCCCAGGTTTTCCGTACCAACGGTAAGATATAAAACCCTCAATGATAGTCCGAGCTTTGGCTCACGATACCTATACATTATTACAGGTAACGAAGCCTCAAAAAACATCGTTTCATATCTCGGAACTATACCAATATAGGAAGGTCTGTATATTCGAGGTTTAATCACAGGCAAATCCTGCATCCATATACCTTTAAGAAAAAAATTGTTCTTGATTTTATAGTCAAACTGCACGCTGGCAACCGAAGGAAGAAAAACGGTAAACTCAGTATCATGCAATAATTCTTCTCCTTCTTCCGTGAGCTCCTCGGTCATTTCAGCAATAAATGCATCAGTATTATCAAATCTCACCGAACCGAGATTTTCCCATGTTGTGCTGATATCATCAAAAACAAGGTGCCTTACATTTTGGTTGAACCGAATATACCCCAGGTCAAGAAGTGAAAATCCTATACGATATGCATAAGGAGAATAATCGGGTATTGTATATATCCAATCCAGACTGTTTTTAGGCTTTGGTTCTATAGTCCTTGTATAGGTTATGCCAAGATCCATTGAAGCCCCCATTCCTCTTACAGGAGATTCAAGCCCTGAAAAAGAATTGTCATTATAACAAACCGGTAAAGAAAACCCTGCCTCTGCATTATAATGGTAAATTTTCAGATCTCTCTCATCTGTTACTTCGTAATCCAGTTCATTGTTTTTAAAGAATAAACCATGGTATCCCAAAAGATATTTTATTGTAATTCCTGCAGATAGATTCTCATCCCATCTGTCAAATAAATATCGCGAATAGTTAACGCCAAATTCCGCCCAGCTCATTGAGCCTATATTAAAAGGTTTAGAATGTGTATGCCGTTTATTTTGCAAAGGAGAGTACCTGAATCCCTCCAGCGCGTTTTTTGCCATATCATGAGGGATCCTGTCAGCAGATAATACCGACCGAAATGAATTATGTATCGAAAGTGAATGTCCTTCAAAATTTAACATTACCGACGGTCCTGAAAGACGCAGATTAACAAAACCATATTTGTTGCCTTCTGTATAGTAATCGAAAAAATATGTGCCGGGTGCTTCATCATATTCCGGAAATTCTTTTCTGAGAAAACCGCGTAAATTATAATCCTCTTCAGGAATATACAAATAATTATTATTTACAAATATATTACCACCCGCAACGACAACATCAAAATATCTTTGTGAAGTTATCGTATTGGCAGGATTAATAAATGCACGGGTTACTCCCGAAAAATTACTTGAGGTAATACCAAGCATATCTTGCGAATATAAATTGGAAAACACGCAATTAATCAGTAAAAAACAAATGGTCAGATTTTTTTTATTCATAAAACTTTTCGTCTCACCTCCAACATTATTTTTAATCATTCAAAAACCGAACGCCTGTCCATGGGGTTTTCAATTCATAGACCATTAATAAAAAGATGGTTAAACAAACGGGCATTTTTTAAAAAACATATCTTAATAATAAAAAGAACAACATATCATATTAATTGTTTGGTAAAATAATTGCCAAAACAAGTATTTTTATATTTATAAACCGGAGAAAATGCTTTTTGTTTCATAAAAAAAAATGAACTTTGCAAAACAAATTCAATTATTTTTTTATGCAACGACTTAAAGACAAAGTGGTCATAATCACGGGTGCATCATCGGGAATTGGTCATGCATTGGCTGAAATATGCCTTGAGAATAATATGAAGGTAGTAATGGCAGCAAGGAGGGTTGAGCCTATGAACCATCTTGCTGAAAAGAAAGAGGGTTATAAGGAACGTTCTGTAGTTGTACAGGCAGATATTACGAAGGTTGAAGATTGTAAAAATCTGATCAACACGGCTGTAAAAGCATTTGAAAGAATAGATATTCTTGTCAACAATGCCGGGATTTCCATGCGTGCCTTATTTTCAGAACTGGATTCAGATGTACTTAGGCAAGTTATGGATGTTAATTTTTGGGGTGCGGTACATTGTACCAAATATGCTTTGCCTTATCTGCTTGCCAGTAAAGGAAGCGTAGCAGGTGTTTCGTCAATTGCGGGTTATAAAGGGTTACCTGCACGTACGGGCTATTCTGCTTCAAAATTTGCACTTAATGGTTTTTTGGAAACCCTCCGTATTGAAAATCTTAAAACAGGATTGCACGTATTAATAGCTTGCCCGGGATTCACATCTTCCCAGATCCGCCTAAAAGCCCTTGACAGATATGGAAATCCTCAAGGAGAATCGCCACGTAATGAAAATAAAATGATGTCAGCTAACGCCGTTGCCAAACATATAATGAAAGCCGTAATTAAAAGAAAACATACTTTGATACTTACAACGGAAGGAAAAATGCTGATCTGGCTTAATAAATTCTTCCCCCGTCTATTGGATAAAACAGTATATAAAAAAATGTCAAAAGAACCTGATGCACCATTTAAATAAATATTGTAACAAAAATGTCTTAACACAACAACAAATAAAAACTTATATTTGTCATAAGCATAATTATCATTCGACACCAAAAATTAATTAAATAAAAATAACATTTTTGAAAAGATCAGGTATGTTAATTTATTATTAAAAGAATTATTATATTATGAATAAAAAATTGATTATCAAACCTTTGGAAGGTTTAGGCAACCTGAAATTCGGCACAACCAAACAAGATGTAGAGAATTATCTTGGCAAACCGCAGGATACGGAAGTTATTGAAGTAGCAGAAAACGAGCTGTCAGATGCAATTGTTTGGAATTATGATGACCAGGGTATTTCGGCATTTTTTGAAAAAGATCATAACGATTTGTTAACGTGTTTTGATATCAGAAATGATAATGTTGTTCTTTTTGGTAAGAAAGTTTTTGATTTGAAAATGGAGCAGATAATTGATCTGATGAATAAAAACGGTTTCAGTGATATTGAATCGGAAGACGAAGACTGGGGGGAGCAACGGTTGTCATTCAACGATGCTGTAATCGATTTTTATTTTAATGATCAGACGCTTACATCAATAAGCTGGAGTGTGATGCTAGATGAGAATAACAATATAGAATGGCCCGAATAATCTAGCCTTATAATCATGCCGATGAACCGCAAATAGTCATCAAACCGCTTTTGTTTACTTATATTAATATTCTGAAATTCAATATCAGTTTTTATTGATTGTTTGTAATAATAATATATGCATTAACCCTTGATCAAAGATGCGCAACTTATATCCCTTAAGATTTGAAACAATTTATAAAGATAAGGTTTGGGGAGGAAACCGGATAAAAACTGTTTTAGGCAAGGATTACGGTTCGTTGCCAAATTGCGGGGAAACCTGGGAATTGTCGGCAATACCGGGTAATTTGTCGGTTGTCAGAAATGGTTTTCTTGCCGGCAATAATATTGTTGAACTGTCAGAAGTATATATGGGAGATCTGATAGGTGAAAAAGTTTTTAAAAAGTATGGTACGGAATTTCCTTTGTTGTTCAAATTTATTGATACCAATGACTATCTTTCAATCCAGGTTCACCCTGATGATATGATTGCTGCTGCCAGGCACCAAAGTCCGGGGAAAACGGAAATGTGGTATGTTATCCATGCCGATCCCGATGCGGAGATAATTACAGGCTTCAAAAAGGATGTTACAAAGGAAGAATACCTATATCACCTTGAAAACAAAAGCTTAAAGGATATTCTCAACATTGAAAAAGCAAAAAAGGGTAATGTGTTTTTTATTCCCGCCGGAAGAATCCATGCTATTGGTTCCGGAATTACACTGGCAGAAATACAGCAGTCATCAGATATAACATACCGTATATATGATTGGGAGAGACCCGGCAACGATGGCAAACCGAGAGAACTGCATACCGGCCTTGCGCTTGATGTTATCGATTTCAAAGCATACCCTCAATATAAAACCGATTATAGCGAACATCTTAATCAATCTGTTGAACTGGTAAAATGCCCCTATTTCACAACCAACCTGATTTCTTTCGATAAAAAACTGGAGTTTGATTATTATTTCCTCGATTCATTTTTAGTTATAATGTGTATTGAAGGACAATTTACCATAGAATGGCATAGCGGTGAAGAAACGGTTAATTGCGGCGATACAATTCTAATTCCTGCCGAAATAAAAAGCCTGAAACTGGTGCCTTCAAAACAGTCAAAATTCCTCGAAGTATATATTGCATAAACCGGGCAAAACCTTGAACAAGATTTTTTTGAACTACTTTCCCGTTTTGCGTTTTTGCTGCTTCCTTAATTTTCGTTGCGGTTTTAACATACAAAAACATGACCCGGAAAGCTGTTCATCAACATCAACGGTTACCGGCAGCTTATCCAACTCCCACTCCCTGAAACCACCTGCCATATAAGCTATTTCGTCAAAACCCTCATCTTTTAAAAACCCGGCAACATCCCTGGATTTCATACCGGCACTGTCGGCAACTATGATGGAAACATCTTGCGGAATATCTTTATATCCTTCTCTGAGCTTACTGAATGGCAAAAACATAACATTGGCAACATCCAATGCCTTGTATCGTACTTCCTCCTCTTCACGTATGTCAAGAATAAAGGCTCCTTTTTCAACAACTTCTTTTGACTCTTTGGGAGTAAGTGATTTAATACCACCGTATTCAATGCCCGCATTTTTAAACATTTGTTGTCCCATGTCCGATGTATGTTATTTGATTATACTGCAAATAGCGCACTGCCTTTTGTTTTCAACAAAAAGCAAATAAATAATAGCAACTCTATCCGGCTCTGTAAAGTTACCGGTCGGCAAAATCAACTACAAACCTTATTCGTGGCTCAGCCGGATTCCCGGCCTCGATTTACTTTTTTTGAAAATAGCTGTCCAATGGTTCGCAAGTACAAACCAGGTTTTTATCGCCATAAGCCTCCTCTATACGGGAAACCGGTGTAAAATATTTGGTTTCATACAAGTATGGCATGGGAAAAGCGGCTTTTTCCCTGCTGTAGGGTTTGTCCCACTTATCTTTACATACTACTGCCGCTGTATGCGGTGCGTTTTTTATAACGTTGTTTTCCCTGTCCACTTTCCCTTCTTCAACATCCCTGATTTCCTGCCGGATTGCTAACATTGCTTCAATAAACCTATCCAGCTCTTTAAGTGGTTCGCTTTCCGTTGGCTCGACCATAAGTGTGCCCGGTATGGGGAATGATACTGTAGGTGCATGGAATCCGTAATCCATAAGCCTTTTGGCAATATCTATCGAATCTATTCCGATAGTACGCTTAAAGACATTGCAATCTATTATCATTTCATGTGCGACATGGCCATTTTTGCCTGTATAATATATTTTATAGTCTTTTTCCAATGCCGCTCTCAGGTAATTGGCATTCAGAACGGCAGTTTTGGTAGCTTCAATCAATCCCTGCCTCCCCATTAGTTTTATATAACCATATGTTATTGGTAAAACCAGGGGGCTGCCGAAGGGAGCCGCTGCGATAGCATCAACACCATTTTTACCTCCCGTTTCAAACAAGGGATGCTTGGGCAGAAATTCAACCAGGTGCTCTTTTACGCCTACAGGGCCGACTCCCGGGCCTCCGCCACCATGAGGTATTGCAAATGTTTTGTGCAGGTTCAGATGACCAACATCGCCGCCACAAATAACAGAATCGGAAAAACCGACCTTGGCATTCATGTTAGCTCCATCCATATATACCTGTCCGCCATTGTCATGAACAATTTTTACTGCCTCAAGAATACGCTCTTCAAATACTCCATGGGTTGACGGGTAAGTGATCATTATGGATGAGAGGTTTTCTTTATGTTTTTCAGCCTGTACTTTCAAATCATCAATATCTATGTTTCCGTGCTCATCACTTTTTACGATCACAACTTCGGTTCCGGCAACAATAGCACTTGCAGGATTAGTTCCGTGCGACGATGCAGGAATGAGTGTTATGTTGCGGTGACCTTCACCACGACTCTCATGATAAGCTTTTATTATCATTAAGCCCGTATATTCACCTGCAGCACCGGAGTTTGGCATAAATGTTATAGCTTTGTAACCGCTGATCGCGCAAAGGTCTTTTTCGAGATTCTTTATCAGTTCAAGATAGCCTTCAGCTTGTTCCTTAGGTACAAAAGGATGTATCGAGTTAAACTCCGGCCAGCTCAAAGGAAACATTTCAACGGCTGCCGTCAGCTTCATGGTACACGAACCTAATGATATCATAGTCCGGTTAAGAGCCAGATCACGATTCTCAAGCTTATTCATGTATCGCATCATCTCCGTTTCACTGTGATATGAGTTGAAAACAGGATGTGTTAAAAACTGCGACTTACGCTGGAGCTTTCCGGGGAAAGTGGTTACTTTTTCATAATCCTCCACCTTATCCTTTAATTTGCTAAAAGACTTGCCATTGGCCTTAGCAAAAATTTCAATGATCTTTTTTACGTCATCAAGGCTTGTCGTTTCGTCAAGGCTTATGTTTACATGGCCTTTTCCTTTATACCTGAAATTTATTTTATTCTCTTCGGCTATCTTCTTTATTTTATCATTACTCAATCCTTTTGGCAATTCGACAAGAACTGTGTCAAAAAACGATTTATTCAATTGTTTGTATCCATATTTTTCAATTTCTTTTGCCAGTATTCCGGCAAGCATATTGATGTCTTGTGCTATTTTTTTCAGTCCTTCGGGTCCGTGGTACGCGGCATACATTCCTGCCATTGAGGCAAGCAAGGCCTGTGCGGTACAGATGTTTGATGTGGCACGTTCCCTTTTAATGTGCTGTTCGCGGGTTTGCAATGCCATACGTAAAGCATTGTTGCCCTCTTTATCAATACTAATACCTATTATCCTGCCCGGCACATTTCTTTTGTATTCTTCTTTAGTAGCAAAATAGCCTGCGTGCGGCCCGCCAAAACCCATGGGTATGCCAAATCGTTGTGTAGTGCCTGCTACAATATCGGCACCCCATTCACCCGGAGGAGTTAACAATGTAAGACTAAGCAAATCGGCTACAACAGCAATTTTTATATCTGCCGCTTTGGCCTTTTCAACAAATTTGCTGAAATCATGCACTTCCCCGTTGTCATCAGGATATTGCAATAATACCCCAAAAAAAGAATCGTCCAACGACGTTTTCTCATGATCCCCTATTATAAGCTCAATACCCAGAGCCTTAGCATGGCTTTTCAATACTGCAATTGTCTGCGGAAAACATTTTTCCGATACAAAAAATTTATTGACATTAGCTTTTACCTGGGCTCTGGACCTTTTACCGAAAAGCATGCTCATAGCCTCTCCCGCCGCCGTTGCCTCATCCAGCAAAGATGCATTGGCTATTTCCAAACCGGTAAGATCCGAAATCACTGTCTGAAAATTGAGCAAAGCTTCAAGCCTGCCTTGCGATATCTCCGCCTGATAAGGCGTATATGCTGTGTACCAACCCGGATTCTCAAGTATGTTGCGCTGTATAACCCCCGGCAAGATCGTATTATAGTAACCCATCCCTATATAAGATTTGAATACCTTGTTTTTGTGACCAAGCTCTTTTATATGAGAAAAATATTCATATTCGTTGAGCCCTTCCTCAGGTAAATCAAGCTCCTTATCCAAACGGACACTCCCAGGTACGGTTTCGTCCATCAATTGATCTACCGAAGAAACACCTATTGTTTTGAGAATCTTTTTTAAATCCTCATTACGTATCCCGTTATGCCTTACGGCGAAATTATTTGTTATCATCTTTTTTATTTTTTTATGGTTTTACTTATTATTTTCAAAATACTTATTCAGATATGCAAAAATTCTACGTTTTATCCCGGATAATGAGACTCCATGAAAACCTGAATTTTTAATGCGCTGCAAGTTTATAATTTTTTTTTAAACCTACAAGATTTTTATTTAAAATTTGAATCCACATCCACTATAAAAAGTCCAGAAATATTATTTCCCCCATTGGATATTTGCTTTTTATAGATTTCTTTTTTATTAAGCTATCCAACGGGGTAAACCGCAGATTTCGATGAAATACGCTATTTGACATAGCCGTCAAGCAAAGAAAATGAATTATATTAAAATATTCTGCTACTTGAACCACACAGGTATACAGGACACATAGGACAAAATATAGAATTTCCGCATGCATATTTCTATGTGAAAACTATGTACCCTATGTGTCTATGGGGTTCGAAAAAGGTTTTACTTTTTGAGTCGTTTAGGTTAGTTGGTTTGATCATAGTTAAATATACATTTATTATTCTTAGCTTGACGGCTATACTCTGTTGGATTACACCACCCTCTAGCTCTCTCACTCCTTCACCCACTTATCTTATCATTTTCTCACACTTTCACTCTCCCACTCTTTTCATTTCCCACTCTCCCACTCTCTCATCTTCTCACCATCTAACCATCTAGCCATCTAACCATCTTACTCTCTCACCTTCACACCTTCTCACTTTTCTTCTTGATTTTCTCTTCCGTGATCTTCCTGCCTGCTTTTAAAGCATTAACGTTTAATGTCACCAGATCTTCGCCTTTTTTGCCGAAAAGAAATTTTACACCCTCCCTGAGCTTTTCAAAATCGAGTTCAAGGAAAGGTATTGCAGCGCCCAGGATAACCATGTTGGCTGCCCTGGCAGAGCCGAGGTCCTTAGCCATAGTTTCTGCATCAAGAATAACATGGTTGGTAATGCTTTTTATCTCTTTCAATATTGATTCTTCATCAGGGTAATTTGATATGTTAATAAAAGGTTTGGAGTTGGTAATAAGCCATCCGTTTTTATGAAGAAACGGCAGATACCTGAGAGACTCCATTGGCTCAACCGATATTATCATATCTGCTTTCCCCTGGGGAATGAGATCGGAGGCTATTTCATTTTCCGATATCCTGAGGTGCGACTGCACATCACCACCACGCTGGCTCATACCATGTACTTCTGCCTGCTTAAGATAAAGCCCCGATTGAACAGCTGCATATCCTATAACAGCAGCAATTGAAAGTATTCCCTGTCCACCAACCCCGGCAAGAATTATGTCTTTTTTGTTCATGTCTTTATGTTTTTTTATTACGATTATTCAGTATTATAAATTGTTCTCTTTATGAAAATAGTGACGGGTGATTGGTAACGGCTAGTAACGGGGTAATAGCCACCCGTTACTCATTACTTCTTCTTATCTTTAACTTTCGCCCGCATCCTTTTGTTCAATGTTTGAATGCATTCCCTTTTTGCTATGATCACTGAAACTCCTTTATAGGCTATCTCTTCCTTAAATATTGCGGTATTTTCTTCGTGGTGTTTTTTAAGTGGCTTAATCACCCTGACATGGTCTTCTTCCACACCGACACCTTTGCAGATGTTTTCGATCCTTTCAAATGCTGATGAGGGCTGGCCACCGGTCATTCCTGTAGTGTAATTGTCAAGGATTACCACTGTTATGTTTGATTTATCATTAACTGCATCGAGTAATCCTGTGATACCTGAATGTGTAAAGGTACTGTCGCCTATGACAGCTATGGCGGGAAACATCCCGGCATCGGCAGCACCTTTTGCCATTGTTATTGATGCGCCCATGTCAACACATGTGTTGATTCCATTGTATGGCGGCAATGCTCCGAGTGTATAGCATCCGATATCAGAGAACACCCTGCCTTTTCCGTGAGGCTCAAGAGCTTCATTCAACCCGAGGAATGAATCTATGTGCGGGCATCCTTTACATAGTGATGGCGGACGTTTGGCAACTATCGACGGCACCTCATTGCCACGGGTTTTCTCAAACCCCAGCGCTTCACCGACAATGTTAGGGTTCAGCTCGCCATCGCGGGGAATATACCCGTCGAGCCTGCCGTGTATCTTTTTCCCTTTGTCCAAAAAACCTTTTAACATTTCTTCCACAACAGGATAGCCGTCTTCCAACACCAACAGTTCATCACACTCCTCATAAACCTTGTCAATAAGCTTGTAGGGCAAGGGATACTGCCCTACCTTAACTACCGGGTGAGAGACCTTCCTGCCGGGATAATTCTCATAAAGGTAGTTGTAAGCAAGCCCGCAAGCGACAATTCCCAGGCTTTTATCTTTACCGTCGGTATATGAGTTGTACGGGGATTTTTGCGATTCTTTGGCGAAAGCTTCCTGCGACTGCAGAAGCTTTTTATACCGTTGACGTGCGATGACAGGCAGCAGGATGAACTGCTTCAGGTCTTCAGGGATCTTGTATTTGTTTTGCTTTCGCGGCTCTTTTCTTTCAATACCCGCCCTTGAGTGTGCCAGGCGTGTTGTGAGCCTCATCAGCACGGGTGTTTCAAACTTTTCGGACAATTCAAACCCGTAATGTACCATGTCATATGCTTCCTGCTGGTTTGACGGCTCAAGTACCGGTATCATGGCAAACTTGCCAAAAAACCTGGAGTCCTGCTCATTCTGAGAGGAATGCATTGAAGGGTCATCTGCCACAACATATATCATTCCGCCATTGGCTCCTGTTATGGCTGAGTTTATGAAAGGGTCGGCAGCTACGTTTAGCCCTACATGCTTCATACATACCATCGCCCTTTTGCCGGCATAAGACATACCTAATGCCGCCTCAGCAGCAGTCTTTTCATTGGCACCCCAGTTGGCAGAAATTCCTTTTTCCTTCGCCTCCTTCGAAGCTTTTACATATTCGGTTATCTCGGTAGAAGGCGTGCCCGGATAAGCATAAATGCCGGACATGCCGGCATCAATACCGCCCTGAGCTATTGCCTCATCACCTAATAATAATAATTTTTGCATGCTCTTTAATGCTTTATGGTTTTTATCGTTTTCTTTACCTTAAATATTCATTAAGCCACAAAGCTAAAAAAAAATTCTTTATAGAAAATTGCCAATAAATGAGAAAAGGTGAAAACTGGAGGTAAACTGAAGTGACGGTTAACGGGTAAAGATTGGACCGGGAAGTAGAGTGTATTAGGCGGGAGGTGAGTTGTGGGAGTGTGATCACTGAGATGGTTATGGGTAATGGGTAATGGGTAATGGGAAATCGGTGATCGGTGGTTAATTATAAATGATAAAGTTTGTATTGAAGTCCGGAGGACTTGACTGTTAATAGCTAAAAATCATTTCCCGCTGATCGCACCAGATTTTCGCTGATAAATGTTGTTGATTAGCAGGGATTTATAATCTGCGCATATCAGCGAAATCTGCGGGAATGAAAATCTTGATTCCTGAAAAAAGAGACGAATACCTTATACTAACAAACGCAAAATAGAAAAGACCAGTACAGGTATCGGAAGGTAGCGCCCTATAAATATTATCCAGTTGATCATAAGCCGGTTTTTTATACCTAATGAGACTACCAGGCTTTCACGCGGGATTAGCCAGGCAATTATTCCTGCACCGATAACTCCGCACAAAACTACTACCTGGGTAGCTGCAAAAAGGTCAACCACTTCAAGGAACGGCCTGCCGGCCAGCGATAACTCCACGGGGGTAAAGCTTAGCGCTGAGAGAATGCCCAGCAAAAATACAGGTATCATTGAAGCAAACACCGCTTTTTTGTTGGTCAACTTAAACTCTTCACGTATTGCTGTTACAACCACTTTCATTCCGGCAATACAGGAACTCAGTGCGGCAAGAAAGAACAACGTAAAGAAGAGCGAACCAAGCAAGCCGCCATAGCGCATATTATCAAATGCCACAGGCATGGTGTTGAATGCCAGCTCAGACCCCTCATCGGGAGCAAGTCCGTAGGTAAATACAACAGGGAATATCATCATTCCTGCCAGCAAAGCAATGCCGGTCTCTACTCCCGTTATAACCGCCGCAGACCTTGGAAGATTAACCTTTTTGGGCAGATAGCTTCCGTAAGTGATAAGGTAGCCCTGCCCGACAGCCAGTGAATAGAACGCCTGCCCGACAGCAAAGACCCATATTCCGGGTTTGGCAAGTGCACTAAAGTCGGGAGAAAACAAAAACCGCAATGCCTGTCCGCTTCCCTTCATGGTCAATCCAAATATTGTCAGGCCGACAATTATGGCTATCAGAACCGGCATTAAGTAATTGGTTTTTTGCTCTATCCTGCTCAGCCCTCCAATAAGCACTAAGGTTGTAATTACAACAACAATAATGAAGTACCACAGCGAATTGTATTGTTCTGAAAAGTTTTCAAAAGCAGATACCTGCCCTGTTATGCTGTTCACACTATACCCAAGCGTCCACCCGGTAATCACAAGATAATAACTCATAATAATACCGGTAAGGATAACCACAATCCAGCCAAATATTGCAGTCCAGCGGTGTTTTTCACGAAACGTGGCAACCGGGCTACCCTCAACAGTCCTGCCTGCGCCAAACTCCATCAGCATAATAGGGAAACCCAATAGTACAATCGAAACCAAATAGGCAAGTATAAAAGCACCGCCGCCATGCTCACCGGCCATATAGGGAAAACGCCACATGTTTCCTAAGCCCACGGCAGCTGCCGCAGTGGCGAAAACAAACGCCCGCTCAGAACTCCACCTCATCCGCTCATCCATAGAATATGACTTCTTTTTTAAAAAATCAAAATTATGATTTTTTATTTAAAACATGCAATTTTATCGGACATCCCGGGCATATTGAACACAAACACAAGGATGTGTTTTCCACCGGCACGCGTTTGTTAATCATTTGAAAAGTATTATGACACTTCTATCAAATCATACTATATTTGATAATAATTTTAAGCCATGAATTTTCGTTTGAAAATAAATATTACACCAGATAAAAAAACACCAATGAACAAAAAAGTTTTAAAAGTATCAATAACAGCTGCAATCATCATAACCACCTTCTCATCATGTAAGGAAAGGGAAAAGGATGTTGAGACAGAAGTGGAAAGAGAATCGTTTGCCATTTATGTCGGCAAGGACACTTTTATTGCAGAGAGAAACACATACGAGATGATCCCTCATAAAGACAGGGAGATCGTTATTGACAAAAATAAAACTATCAAAGAAAAAATCTCATCGATAGCCGACACATTGTCAGAGAGCTACTTCAATAATCTGAAAATAGACGTTTCTGAAATATATTCCACCGGATCATCAGGCAAGATCGCTAACATAAACCTTGTTGAAAGCCCGGATTTTGAAGGCCCGGGATCACTTTCTCCCTACCGGAGCTGGTATGACTTTTTCCAGGGCTCCTACGGCGGGCAAAACACAACCATAGTGCTGAAAGAAAGCATCCTGCAAAGGGACTATAAGGGCCAGTGGATAGACGGTGTTGTGTTCTTCTATCAGGGCGACTCGATCAGAGAGATGGACCATGTGAGATTGGAGGGGGTGGTGACACTCTAAACAAAAAAGTCAAGGCAAAACCAAGCTATCCTCGCGCTCTGTGATAATAGCCTAAAGGGAATTTGAAGAGTTATAATCGTAAGCTGCAAACTCCTGTCGGAAGGTTTGCAAATCAAAAAGGCAAGTCAAGATCATCTATATCACCCAAATCTCGTTTGCGTTTTTCGTTCTCTTCATCTATTCTGAACTGTTCTTCAATTTCATCACAGGTAGTGCAATAGCCCGGAAAAGGGCAATATTCCTTTTCATAACTGCAAAATTCGATATGGCTTGTCCCAAATGACATTTCTACATGATTCTCACTCCAAAATTTTCTGATAAACGAATAACGGCGATCAGCCGGGAAGGATTGCGGAAAGTCAAGGGCAAAATGTTTGTTGAGAAGAAGCTTTTCCAACTCCCCGGCCAACAACGCCTGCTGCTTATAGCTTAACTTTTCCGGCGGAGGAAGCATATCTGCATCTATGCCGGTAATTTCTGAAACAGGTATTTCATCACCATAAATATATTTTTCAACATGCGACATATCTTCGAGTTCAATTTCGTCATCCGGATCCGCATCATTCCAGATTTCATGTGGCGGCTTTACATGGGTTGTTGCCTCGCGGATAATTTCTATAAGCTGATTGATGTAATTATTCATTCGTAAAATAATTAGTGTATTTATAATTGTTTGAATAAATATAATTCTATTACAAATATATGGAAAAAATTAAAAATCTTTATTCTATGGCGGCAGTCGGACGTGCTAATAAGATATACGAAAGAGCTTGACTGTCTATTGCCGGTGGCTTCAGCACCGGTTAATAAGTGCCGGGAGGCACGTCTTTACTGAAAGATAAGGGGTCTTAGCTCGTAAGCTAATTTTTGCTACCTGCCAAATATCATTAGAAATCCTTGTTCCAGGGCGGCAATTGGCCGTGTACTTATTAAATAAAATCCAAAATCCAATAGTGTTTTAGGTATATAGCTTCCAAAATACAATAGTGTTGAGCAGCTTTTTTTCCTGTTTCCAATATATTTTATTATTTTTGTAACATTAAAAAAACACATTATGTACAGGGAAATTGAGAAATACCTTGCCGAATGGAAGGCCAACTCGTATCGCAAGCCTTTGATTATAAGGGGTGCACGCCAGGTTGGCAAAACCTACACTATTGAGAAGTTTGCCAAAGAAAATTTCAAACATTTTGTGAAAATAAACCTGGAGCAGGAACGAAACATACAAAATGTGTTCGAGAGCCTGCAGCCTCAGCAAATTATTAATGAGCTAACTGCCCTCTATAAAACTCCTTTTATTGAAGGGGACACCTTGTTGTTCATTGATGAAATTCAGGTTTCTCCAAAAGCAATATTGGCATTAAGATACTTTTATGAGCAAAAACCCGGTTTGCATATCATATCTGCCGGATCACTCATAGATCATACGCTTAATGAGATGCAATATTCGATGCCCGTGGGCAGAGTTGACTTTGCCTTTATGTATCCAATGACTTTTGTTGAATTTTTGATGGCACTTGATGAAAACGGGCTTACAGATGCTATCAGGAGCTTTTCTTTGAACAACACATTCAGCCTGGCAATTCATAACCGTATTTTAGAATTACTCCGTTTGTACTTTTTTATTGGTGGCATGCCTGAAGCTGTTGCTTACTACGTTGGTGAAAAGGATTTATCCGGGATAGAAAGAATTCATTCGGCGCTGATTCATTCCATTCAGTTTGATTTTGCCAAATACGGAACCCGTAAACAACAGGAGCACCTGAAGGATGTATTGTATTACGTTGCAAACAACATTGGGAAAAAAGTAAAATACTCAAATATTAGCAAAAACGTACATTCAAACCTGCTGAAAGATGCTTTGATTAAACTGGAAATGAGCAGGATAATCCATTTGGTTAAGCATACAAGATCTGTCAGCGTGCCAATTACACAATTGCAGGATAACAATGTTTTTAAACCGGTGTTTTTTGATATTGGTATGGTTAATCATATATCGGGCATAAAACTTATGGATTTGGATAACCTGATCACAGCCTTTGAGGGTACCCTGGCTGAGCAGTTTGTTTTGCAGGAGCTTATTGCCGGCAGCGAACCTTATAATGAGCAAAAACTAAACTATTGGATTCGCGAAGCCAAAAATTCTAATGCAGAAATAGACTGTTTATTCCAAATTGGAAACAGTGTTTACCCCATTGAGATAAAAGCAGGCAAAAGGGGCACTTTAAAATCATTGCATGTTTTCCTGGCAGAGAAGAACAAAAAAACAGGCATCAGGCTTAACCTTGATACTCCAGTTATAGGAAAAGAGTTGACAGCAATGGTTAATATTCCCGGCAAACAACAACTTACCTATAACCTTGTATCGCTTCCGCTATATTTTGCCGGCAGATTGAGTAAATTTAAATTAGACTAAGGGCTGCCGAACACCAAAGTATTTATTCCGGTGCGGCAGTTGACCGTGCTAATAAGATATACGAAAGAGCTTAACTGTCAATTGCAGGTGGCTTCAGACATTTGCCTATCA
>PWJZ01000071.1 GCA_003559855.1 Bacteroidales bacterium | reverse complement strand
TTCATGCTTGACCACGACAAAACCGTGGAAGTGACAATGTCAAAAATTATTCATGAATATTACGTGACTTTCATTGTTGCCGGCGATGAAGAACCACCAAACCCGCTCCAGGGAGCTGAAATAATAATCACCGCAACAGGCGATATCCTTACGACAGATCAACAGGGCAAGGCAACGGTAAAACTGCAGGAAGGATACTATGAATATACAGTATCCAAAGAAAATTATTTTAACTATGAAGGCACATTCCTGCTCGAAGATAAGGACAAAACCATTAAAGTATTCATGCAACCCGACGACACTCATATACCAGGTATCAGTGATCCGTTAATTACCGATGCATACAACTATCCCAACCCATTTTCCGGATATACCTATATTTACTTTACGCTTACTGAGGGAACTATTGCATCGGTTTATGTTTATGACATGAGGGGGATAAGGTTCAATATTATCAAGCCTCAATTGTTTCCGGCAGGTGAAAACACCGTAAAATGGCATGGTAAATGTCCTGACGGCAGAAGCCTGACCGACGGCATCTACTTCCTGGAAATTATAGCAGGAGAACAAATTTACCGTAATAAAATGATGATATTGCGGGATTAATCTCAATGAAATAACTTTTTTACATGCGGAAATCCAATCCAAAACACTTTATAATCATTGAGGCTATATCAAAAGCTGTTTTTAACTTCGGGTAACTCCTGGTCTTTTTTACGTAACTCAATTATAATAGTTATTACGCAAATGGAAGCAAAGATTTTTCACAAAATTTTACGGAGGCTTGACACAACCTGATAATATTATATATGGTAATAAGAAACAAAATTTCATATATTTGCCAGATTTTTTACCAGATTTTCATAATAATCACATTTTTTAATAATTATCAAACAATAAAATATGAAATTTAAATTTGTTTTTTTAACAGCAATTCTTTTGAGTGTCGTAACGAATGTTTTTTCGGGCAGTCAAAAGATCGGGTTTACGGAATACACCCTTTACAACGGACTTCATGTCATTCTTCATCAGGATCACACAACTCCGAATGTTGTTGTAAACATTATGTACCATGTGGGTTCAAAAAATGAACATCCTGACCGTACAGGCTTTGCCCACTTTTTTGAACATTTGATGTTTCAGGGTACTGAACATATAGGACGCGGGGAATTTGCGGAGATTGTTGAGGCTGCCGGCGGATCTCTCAATGCTTATACCAGTTTTGACGTTACAAATTATTATATCATGCTGCCTTCCAACCAGCTGGAGCTTGGTCTGTGGATGGAATCCGAAAGAATGCTGCATCTTTTGATAGATTCTACAGGTATAGCCATTGAAAAGGATATAGTAACTGAAGAGATGAAACAAACCCGCGACAACCGTCCTTATGGAAGACTGCTCACGGAAACAATAAAAAGAGCTTTTACAAAGCATCCATACCAAAATGATGTGTTGGGCAAAGACGAGCATATACGTTATGCCACTAAAGAAGACATTCTGGCATTTCATGAAATGTATTATGTGCCCAACAATGCTGTACTTGTTATAACAGGTGATATTGATATCGACAGTACAAAAACTCTTGTGGAAAAGTACTTTGCCGGCATACCAAAAGGCGCAAAAGAGATACAAAGACCTTCTATGATTGAGCCCCGCAGAACAGAAGAGGTGCGCGACACCGTTTACGACAAGGTTCAGATACCTGCCGTTGTGCAGGGATATATGATCCCGGCACTGGGAACACCCGATTTTTATGCGGTCGAAATGCTAGGTAATCTTATGTCGCGCGGTCAAAGCAGCCGTTTGTACAGACGACTCGTGGATGAAGAAGAAAAAGCTCTCCAGGTCATGTCAATGCCTTTAAACCTTGAACACCCCGGAATAAACCTCGTCTTTGCCCTCACAAATATGGGCGTTGACACGAAAGAAGTCGAAAAAATCATTAATGAAGAGTTTGAAAAAGTAAAAAATGAGCTGATATCTGAAAAAGAATTGCAAAAGCTTAAAAACCAGATAGAAAGCCAAATAGTTAACAGAAATACAACTATTGCGCGCAGGGCAACAAACCTGGCTAATTACCACCTGCTCTATGGAGATGCAAACCTGATTAATACCGAAATTGACAGATATATGAAGGTAACACGTGAAGACATATTAAGGGTTGCCAGGGAATATTTCAAAGAAGACAACAGAGTAGTTATTTACTGGATGCCTGAAATGGAAAGCTGATAATTGTAAATAGTTATAATTGAAATGATAGTAAACAACAGAATGAAACTTTCTAATTTAATGTATTGAAAACCAAAAAATAAAAAATATATAAAACAATGAAAAAAACGATCTTATTATCACTGCTTGGTTTTTTATCCGCATTTACACTAGGTGCACAACTGGACAGAAGCCAGCGCCCGGAGCCGGGTCCTGCCCCGGTTATACAACTGGGCGAATTTGAAACTTTTACCATGGATAACGGCATGACCGTTATTGTTGTTGAAAACCGGCAGGTACCGGTTATCTCTTTTCAGCTTACCCTCGATATAGATCCGGTACTTGAAGGAGACGCCAAAGGATATGTTGACTTCGCAGGTCAGCTGATGCGTGAAGGCACAAAAAATCGCAGCAAACAAGAGATAGACGAAGCAATCGATTTCATAGGTGCAAGCCTGTCAACTTATTCAACGGGCATGTTTGCATCTTCTCTTACACGACATAAAGATGTCCTTTTGGATATTATGGCTGACATATTGCTTAACCCTGTTTTTCCGGAAGAGGAACTGCAAAGAAGGATAACACAGACAAGAACGGGGCTGCAAGCTACAAAAACCGACGCCAGTGCCATTGCACGTAACGTTGCACAAACGCAAGCCTTCGGCTATGACCACCCCTACGGAGAAATAATTACCGAAGAAACTCTCGACAACATCACCGTTGAAATGCTCAGAGAATATTATAACACCTACTTCAAGCCCAATATGGCATACCTGGTAATTGTAGGTGATATAAACGCCGGTGAAGCCAAAGAAGTTACCATGAAATATTTTTCTGATTGGCAACCGGCCGAAGTGCCAACCCATACTTATCCTACCCCCGAGCCACCCGACCACAGAAGGGTTGCTTTTGCCGAAAGAAGAGGTACGGTACAATCGGTTATTAATGTTACTTATCCTGTGGTTCTACCGCCCGGTCACGAAGACGCCATTAAGGTAAGCCTAATGAACAGTATTCTCGGAGGAGGTGTCTTCTCAGGACGGCTGATGCAAAACCTGAGAGAAGATAAAGGTTACACCTACGGTGCGCGTTCAAGCATTAATAATGACCCGCTGGTGAGCCGTTTTACTGCAAGAACGGAAGTGCGTAATGAAGTTACCGACAGTACCATTACTGAAATACTATATGAAATGAACCGTATGATACAAGAACCCGTTGATGATGAAGAACTTGAGATAATAAAGAACTTTATGACCGGGCAATTTGCACGATCGCTGGAAAACCCCAGAACAATGGCACGATTTGCCCTGAATATCCAACGATATGGACTTCCGGAAGATTATTATGCATCATACCTGGAAAACCTTAATGCCGTAGCCGTTGAGGAAGTACAACAAATGGCTCAAAAATACCTCAAGCCAAATAATTCTGTAATTGTGGTGGCAGGAAATATGGATGAAGTTCCCGAAACTCTCAAAAAAATCAGTGATACCGGAGAAGTGGAATTCTTTGATGCATTCGGCCAACCATATGTGCCCGCAGAAATTAAAGATGCACCTGATGATGTTACTGTCGAAACAGTGTTGAACAAGTATTTTAATGCCATCGGAGGTAGAGAAAATTTCAAATATATTCATGATATCAAACAGATAATGAAAACCTCTATGATGGGTATGGACCTTACCATAACATATTACCGCAAAGCTCCCAACCTGCTTAAAGTTGAAACGGCAATTGGTGACAATGTAATGTCAACACAAGTGTTTGACGGTACAAAACTGATAGTTCATTCCCCAATGGGCAAACAGAAATTTACGGAAGGCGAAGAATATGAAACTATGAAACTGCAATCCATACTGAACCTGGAGATGAATTATAAAGACTATGGTATAGAAAAAACTCTTGAAGGAATTGAAAATATCGACGAAAAGGATGCATACAGGGTTGAAGTTATTTCGCCCACGGGAGAAAAGACCATTGAATATTATGATATGAAAAGCGGATTTAAATTAAAAACCGAATCACCAGAAAGCTTTTCAAAATTTTCAGACTACAGACCCGTCAGTCTCGAAATTGAAGGTGAAAAACCCTCATTTTTTGCCCGGCTGTTCGGAAAGAAAACCCCGATAAAAAATATAGAACTGAAATTTCCGCATAAAATTGAACAACAAGCTCAACAACAAACTATGGGATTGGAAGTCGAAGAAATAAAAATAAACAGTGGTCTCGACATGAGTTTATTTGAAATCGAATAAAATCCCAGTAAAGACAACAAACTTCTTTCATGAGGGTGTATCAGAAGCAACTACTGATACACCCTTATTTTTTATACATAAAGAACTAATAACAAACATATCTTATGATTGGTCACAAATTTATTTATAAGGGTTTTTTGATTAGTTTTGCTTTTAAAAAATTTTATATCATCAAACAAATAAACATTCTATGGCCTTAGGGTGTTATTCTGAAGATATTAATTTTTTTGTTCAATCGA
>PWJZ01000090.1 GCA_003559855.1 Bacteroidales bacterium | reverse complement strand
TTCACAAAAGAAGATGTATAAAGCATGAGGGTTCCATCGGGATAGAAGCACCTGATATTAAATATTTGAACACGTAAATAATTGTAAAACAGTTAAATAACTATAATTTATTCAGATGAAATTTAAGTTGGGAGAAAAATGACGGAAAAAATAAAACTGACCATAGACGGAAGAAGCCTGGAAGTGAAAAAAAGCGGTTATTTATTGGAGGCTTTACGTGAAGTTGGAGTCGAAATTCCTACGCTTTGCAATCATGATTCATTACTTCCTGCAGGTGAATGCAGGCTGTGTACGGTAGAGGTTGCCACGCCGGGGGGTAAACCCAAAATGGTTACTTCCTGCCTTTTTCCCCTGCAAGACGGATTGATAGTTTCTACACATTCAAAACGTGTCGTCGAAAACAGAAAAACACTTCTGAAACTCTATCTGGCTAATTCTCCCGATTCTGAAGTTATCAAAAAACTTGCCGGGCTTCATGGAATTGACCAAACATCCTTTCCGTCTCCTTATTATGCCGACAACTGTATTAAATGCGGATTGTGCCTGAGAACCTGTCAGAATCTCAGTACAAGCGCTATTGCAGGATTATACAGGAGTATTGACAAAAAAGTCGGACCGGGAAAAGAAATTGCAGATGATTGTACCGCGTGCCTGTCATGTTCATTTATTTGCCCGACCGGATATATAAAGACCTCAAGGGAAAACGGCAAACTTACCATCTGGAACAAGACATTTAAAATTCCGGTTTGTAAGGTAGAGGAAAAAAAGTGTACCGGTTGTGGTATATGTGAAGAGGCTTGCCCGTTTTCAATACCTTGTGTTTCCCTATTCAGAAATGGAAATGCTGCTGCATCAATAAGTGATAACGATTGCATAGGATGTGGTATTTGTGCCGGCGCTTGTCCTAACGGGGCGATAACTCAAGAGCCTCTGGAAGCTCTTAATAACATGGAGTTAGACATTAACAACCTGAATATTAAAGGAAAAAAAGTTGTTTTTTCATGCTCCCGTTCACAAACTCTGAAAGAAGATGTAGTGCTTGTTCCTTGTGTTGGTAAAGTAAGCATAGAAACTATTTTTGATTGCCTGGCTCAGGGTGCTGATGGTGTCGCATTAATGTGCCGCGACCAGGCAACATGCCCTTATGGCAGCGGAGGCAATATGGCCGAAAAACGTATGCCGGCCATAAAAGAAATTCTTGACCATATTGGCATCGGAAAAGAAGCCGTTCAGTTCATTACCCCCGAATATGGAAAAGAAGGACCCGGTAATGCAATAGATTTGTTCAGAAATAACGAATATAAAAACCCTCTGACGAAAACCAATAATAATTTCACAGGTTCCGGATTTGACAGAGTGCTTGAAATTACACGATGGATAAAAGATCAGCCGGAGATACAACCAATACTTACTGATAGCTATAACAAAATTTTTGAGCCACAAGGAGAATCTGCTCTCTATTTGGACAATGAGCTGATCCTTGATTTGCTGCTTTCACTTGTAAGCGGAGAAAACACCATCAGGAATTTGATTGAAGATGCGGTTGCTTTCCTCCGGTCGAAAGATATCAGGGTAAAGCCTGTTTTTAATGCAAAACAGGCTGCATTTACTGATAAGGTTTATGTTCTTGCCAGGAAAAATTTGCCTGACTTTTCTTCCGGACAAGCGGTTGTTAACATCAATGAAATGGCAGGCGGAAAAGAGAGCCCGGATGATGATCAGCCGGTTTTCAATGTTACGATGGAAACCAGGCGTAAAATTATCGAAAAGGCAAAAAAGGTAAAGCTATACTATTGCAGTAGCCCCGAAGAGGCGGCAAGAGTGGCTTTTGTACTTCGTAAAGGATCGTGGCAGGAAGTTATGGATATCAATATTGGTATGGTTTTCAGCAACAGGCCTGTGCAGATATTTGATAAAGGTAATGAATGCAGGATCATGAGTCATCCCATAATGTCACAACTGAAAAGGGAAAAGGTGGATTTCACGTTTAACGGTAAATCATTGAAAGCCTTGCAGGGCGAAGTCATCTCATCAGCCCTTTATGCGGCGGGAATTTCTGTTTTCGGACATCACCACAAAGATCATGGCCCACAGGGCATATATTGTGTTAACGGACAGTGTTCTCAATGTACCGTTATAGCCAATGGCAGGCCTGTTAAATCGTGCATGATACCTGTTCTTCCGGGCATGAAGGTTGAAAGCGTTGAAGGTCATCCCGGGCTGGGCGAATCCTCTTTGACTGATATATCGCCTGAAGTGGACGACATTAAAGTGCCCGTTTTAATTATTGGCGGCGGACCTGCCGGTATTGCCGCAGCCACGGAACTGGGGCGCCTGGGAGTAGAAGTCCTGATTGTGGATGATAAACAGGAGCTGGGCGGTAAACTGGGTTTGCAGACACACAATTTCTTCGGATCGGTAGTTGATTGCTGGGCAGGTACTCGCGGTATCGACATCGGCTATATTATGACAGATGAATTGAAAAAACTACCGAATGTGAAAGTGTGGCTCAACTCAACAGTTGTGGGTGTTTATGTTGACAAAAAGTTTGGTGTTTTAACAGAAGGGCAATTCCGGTTGGTAACACCGGAAAAGACACTTATTGCTGCCGGTGCAAGAGAAAAGAGCCTTGCCTTCCCCGGTTCGGATCTGCCCGGCGTCTATGGAGCAGGAGCATTTCAGACTCTTGTGAACAGGGATCTTGTAAAATGTGCAAAAAAATTGTTTGTAGTAGGAGGCGGAAATGTTGGCCTTATTGGCGCTTATCATGCTCTACAGGCTGGGATAGATGTTGTGGGGCTGGTGGAAGCTTTGCCGGCCTGCGGAGGCTACAAGGTACATGAAGATAAGATCAAACGGCTGGGAGTGCCCGTTTGGACATCCCACACAGTGCTGAAAGCAGAAGGAAAAGAAACCGTTGAAAAAGTCACTATTGCAGCTATAGATGATGAATTTCGCCCGGTAAAAGGAACCGAAAGAAGTTTTGAAGTAGACACCGTACTGGTGGCTGTTGGACTATCTCCTGTTAATGAATTTTTTGTTAAAGCACAAATGTATGAAATGGATGTTTATTCGGCGGGAGATGCCAAGGAAATTGCCGAAGCATCGGCGGCAATTTTTTCAGGGAAGATAATGGGAAGAAAAATGGCACAAGACATGGGTATTAATGTTATTATTCCTGCCGACTGGGAAAGCTTCGGAGATATTCTTACACAACACTCAGCTGAATTTGCCGAATTTAAGCCACGGGATGAAAAATCAAAAGTTTTTCCCGTTATACGTTGTGTCCAGGAAATTCCCTGCGATCCCTGTGTAGACTCATGCCCGAAAAACCTGATAAGCATTAGTGGCTCAGTACTTGGTTTGCCCGAATACAAAAGAGATTGTCTTGGTTGTGGTTCGTGTGTGAGAATATGCCCCGGACTGGCAATTACTTTGGTTTTCAATGATTATGATCCTTTGGGAGAAAAAGCGCTGGTCATGATGCCATTTGAATTTATAAATGAATCCGTGCCATTAGGCAATGAAGTTATAACCACCGACATGGAGGGCAATATCGTGGGTAAAGGCAAAGTGGTTGCAGTAAAAGACAGGGAGAATCAGGACAGGAGAAAGTCATTGCTGGTTGAAGTACCTGAAAAGGATAAACTGCTGGTTGCAGGATTCCGCATCAGGGATGTATATGAGGGGGAAGCGGAGGTTAAAAAAGAACATGAAGATGCTGATCCTGTCATCTGCCGATGTGAAAGGGTAAGAAAAAGTGAAATTGTGAAAGAGATCAGGCAGGGTGTCAGGGATATGAATCAGCTGAAAGCGCTTGTAAGAGCAGGTATGGGAGGCTGCGGCGGAAAAACATGCACGGATCTGATTTTAAGGATTTTCAGGGAAGAGGGAATTGCGTTGGAAGAAATTACTTTGCCGACAAATCGCCCGCTGGTTGCAGAGGTGCACCTGGGAGATTTCGTTAAAAAGGAATCAGAATCTTCGCGAAACGATCTAAAAAGCAACGCAAGAAAATGATCTCACAGCCTGTCGCGTCCATACGGGAATAGAAGAAAGTAATAATAGTGCCGGGTGATAGGTAATTAAGTGATTGTGTAATTAAGATAATGAGTCAACAGGGTGAATATCTTAGTGGCAAGATTAATGCTTAACAGGACACTAGTGATATAT
Source organism: Bacteroidales bacterium (assembly GCA_003559855.1). GTDB lineage: Bacteria > Bacteroidota > Bacteroidia > Bacteroidales > UBA7960 > PUKZ01. The sequence goes on along the minus strand of PWJZ01000090.1, from coordinate 46,222 downwards.
TGTTAGAAATCAGAACTTTAAGCACATTTTACACAAATGAAAACATACGATGCAATAATAATTGGTGCCGGTAGTGTTGGAACACCGGCAGCCTGTTTTCTTGCCCAAAAAGGATTGAAAGTTATTGTTCTGGAAATGCGTGCAGCCTCGGGGCAGGGGGATAATAAGGCTGCTATCGGAGGTGTTCGTGCCACACACTCGGATCCTGGGAAAATACAAATCTGTATTGAAAGTTTAAAAATATTTTCAACATGGAAGGAAGAGTATGGTTTTGATATGGGCTGGAAACCGGGAGGTTACTGTTTTCCTGTATATGACGAGAAAAACGAAGCTGTACTTAAAGGATTGCTTCCTGCCCAGAAAAAGTTTGGATTGAACATTGATTGGATTGGCCCGGAAAAACTGGCGGAGATTGTTCCGGGAATAAACAGGGAAAACTTAAGGGGCGGGACATATTCACCTGAAGATGGCCAGGTGTCTGGTTTGTTGGCACCTGTTGGATTTCAGCGTGAGGCAGAACGAAACGGGGCTGAATTCCGGTTTAAAGAAAAAGTAATAGGGTATCAGCGTACGGGGGATCAGATTACGGGTGTTATCACTAATAAGGATAAGTATTCTGCCGGAGTGGTTATACTGGCAGCCGGTGCAGATGCAGCAGAGCATGGAGGGTTGCTGGATATAGATATACCTGTTACACCCGATACACATGAAGCGGGAATTTCCGCACCCGTAAAACAATTCCTGGCTCCCCTTATAGTTGATATAAGACCAGGCCCGGAAAACAAAACGGTTAATTTTTATTTCGGTCAGAACAAAGAAGGACAGATTATTTTCTGCTATACCCCAAAAGAACTGTTTTACGGAACAGATCGCGAATCCCAATCGGAATTTATGCCCATTATTGCTAACCGCATGATAAATCTGATCCCAAGGCTTAAAAACCTTCTAATACGAAGAATATGGAGAGGATGCTACCCTATGACCCCTGATGGCGTTCCCATTATTGACTTTGTTCCTGATGTCAAAGGGCTGTTTCTTGCTGTAGGAATGTGTGGACAGGGATTAATGCTGGGTCCCGGGGCAGGCAAAAACATAGCTTCCCTTATTGTTGATAAAAAACCCATAATCTCAGAAGAAGCCAATAAATTTTTCCGTTACAGCAGGGATTTTTATAGTGAAAAAAAGGAAACCTTGAAATAAAGAAACGGGTTAAATCTTTTTTGATGTTTTTAATATAATTTTTTTATTATTATTTCAAAAAAAGTTATTACCTTTGCAATCCGCAAAAAAGGGATATGATCTGTTTTGCGGATTTTCATTTAAATGATCGTTTGAAAGGGTTCTTTTAAAAATATAAATATTATAGTCCCGTAGCTCAGTTGGTTAGAGCGCTACACTGATAATGTAGAGGTCAGCAGTTCAAATCTGCTCGGGACTACTTATAAGATCAGATTGCCTGGCTTGATAGTCCGGTTTATGTAGCAGGAATTTCATTGTTGAGCCAGGCTGATTTTCAAATAAAGGGGAATTAGCTCAGCTGGCTAGAGCGCCTGCCTTGCACGCAGGAGGTCATCGGTTCGAATCCGATATTCTCCACTTGTTAATCAAAGAGTTGCAGAATTAAAAAACTGCAACTCTTTTTTATTTCCATACATTAGAAAACATCCAACGGGATATCCTCACTACGCCAAAGAGGGTGTATCAAAAGTTTTAAAATTAAGTTCACACTAAAAAGTCCAAAAATATTGTTTCCCCCGTTGGATATTTGCTTTTTATAAATTCCCGTTTTTTATAAATTTATCCAACGGGGTGAATCTGCGGGAAAACATTTTTTAGAGTAGTCTCAATAAACTAAAACTATAAAAAAATGAAAACTGTTATTAAAAGCTTATTATTATTTTTGATAAGCATAAGCATTTTGGGGCGAGCGCCTCAAAGCTTTAATTATCAGGCGGTATTGCGTAAAGATGCCGGAGAGCTTAAGGCTTCGCAGGATGTAACCGTTAAGATTGAGATTTTGCAAGGCAGTGCCGGCGGCACGGAGGTTTTCACCGAAACCCACAATACCGCAACCAATGAATTCGGATTGGTAAATCTTCAGATCGGCTCAATCCAGTCACTGGAAGTTGTTGATTGGAGTGCTGATGACTATTTTTTACGGGTAAGTGTAAACGGTAATTTAATGGGTATAACGCAACTTTTGAGTGTACCCTATGCTTTACATGCCAAAACCGCTGATGAAATTGACCCTCTATTTTTTGAGAGCCCTGCTGCCGGTATAGAAACCCCGGACATTACCAATTGGGATGAGGCGTATTCATGGGGTGATCATGCAGAAGAAGGTTACCTTATCGAAGAGACCGACCCTGTGTTTGAAGCGAGTCCTGCTGCCGGTATATAAACCGCAGACATAGGCAATTGGGATGAGGCATACTCTTGGGGCGATCATGATGGTTTATACCGTCTGCATAATTGGACACCCGGCTGGTCAGATATGCCTGAAGGCACCGCAGCCGGAGAAATGCGTTATTGGGATGGCAGTGAATGGATAGCGGTTGAACCGGGAAATGAAGGTAATATTTTAGTCTTTATTAATGGTATACCAACATGGGGAGTTCAACCAGGAATGGGTGAGAGTGATGTATATAACCCAATCACTGGAAAAATATGGATGGACCGCAACTTAGGCGCTTCACAAGTTGCTACTTCAAGTACGGATACCGAATCCTATGGCGATTTATACCAATGGGGCAGGCTCACTGACGGGCATCAGATAAGAACATCGGGCACAACAACAACGTTAAGCAACAGTGATGATCCCGGGCATGGGGATTTTATTATAGGCATGGGCTCTCCCTGGGATTGGCGCAGCCCCCAAAATGATGATTTATGGCAGGGTGTAAATGGTATTAATAATCCTTGCCCACCCGGTTACAGGCTGCCCACTGAAGCAGAATGGGAAGAAGAACGCCTAAGCTGGAGCAGCAACAATGCTGCAGGTGCTTTCGATTCGCCTCTTAAATTGCCCGTTGCAGGCAACCGCATCACCAGTAATGGTTCGCTCTACGGTGTCGGCTCACACGGCCGCTATTGGTCAAGTACGGTTAGCGTTACCAATTCGCGCAACCTGTACTTCAGCAGTACCAATGTCATCATTACCAGCCTCACCCGGGCGAACGGAACCTCTGTGCGCTGCATTAAGGATTGACCCGATGGAATAAGTTTAAATTATGGAAATACAGGATTGCTTATATTTTGTTTACGTTTTATTAAGCGAAAAAGATAGAAAACATTACATTGGATATACCCATAATTTAAACTTACGATTTGAACAACACCGAAAAGGTTTAGTTCCTTCAACAAAAGATAGACGTCCTTTGAAGGGCTGAAAGAAAATTAGTCTTTTAAAATCAATTGTTACCCTACCAATTCATGGTTTTGTTTCAGGCTTTCAGCCTGAGTCGGATTTAGGGTTGTTTCTTAACCCTGGGCGTTGCCCAAGGCTCTGCTGTTTAAGCCTTTCAGGCTATAAAAAAAATAATGTTGTCGCTATGCGGTTATTTGGTATACCGGTTATCGCAGCGTTACCATAATATCGCCGCTGATGCGGCTATAAGATTAACGTAGAAAAATGGTGAGTGAGTTTCTTCTGTGGCTGGAATAAATACTTAAACGTTTTCAGTTTGTTTTATACTAAAGGTATTTTTTGTATTTTTGTATTATCAGTGATAATGCTAATCGTTATTGAAGTCATTAGCTTTGAGCTAATTTTAAATAAATGAAAGTTAAAGAAATAATAAAGTTAATAGAAACTGATGGGTGGTATTTATCAAGACAGCGAAGTAGCCATAGACAATATAAACATAAAACAAAGAAGGGTGTTGTAACAATTTCGGGACATAAATTGTCAGATGAGGTTGCAAAAGGTACATTAAATAGTATATTGAAGCAAGCACAAATAAAGTCAAAAGAATAATGAGAAAATACCTGATTGTATTTGAAAAAACCAAAACCGGATATAGCGTATATGTACCTGATCTGCCGGGTTGTATTGCAACAGGAGACACAAAAGAGAAGGCAGAACAGAATATTTATAAGGCTATAAAGTTTCACCTTGAAGGTTTGAAGCAGGAAAACCTTTATATACCTGAGCCACGCACAGAAGCAGGAATGCTTTATTTTGAGGCTTGACAACTAAAGTAACAGGTTAAAACAATATCATTTTTCTAACTGCTAAGTTCAATAATAAGAATTGTTTCAAAGGTTTTCCTTACTATCATTATTAGATCTGATATTTTCGGTTTATCGTACTGCCAAGAACTTTTCGCATTTATCGCTCGCGTGGTGATTTAAAAAACGTTTTTCTGTTCTATAACGGGATTTAGCTTCGCTGCTACTTCGTGGTCTCCCTGCCGGTCGAAATGACTCTTTTGCCGGGGATGAAAGAGAGGGGAGTATGGGGGCGGCGTCGTCGCCCACATGCTCCCTCTTCTTGACCATTGTAGATGTCACCCTGAACGGAGCGATAGCGAAGTGAAGGGTCTCGTAGCTTTACGGTTGGCGCGGCAAAAAGCTATTAAAACGTATAAAATCAGGGGCTTTAGCCTCATAAAACTATTTTTCTCTTATTTTTTTTGTAATTGTATTGTAATTTTGTATAACTTTAAACCTTGATAATTGTTTAGCTTGGATTTAAATAGTTATTAAAGTTACTTTTTATGTATTTGCATTTTATATTAGATTCGTCCGGAAACATGCCAGGCTGTTTATGCAAAAATACTTTCCTGCTTAATATTACATTTCTTTTATAATGATTTTGCTTATATCATATAGTTTTATATCAATTAGGTTTTTAGCACAAATAATTTGTTTAACGATAATCGAAAAAGATGCGTTTTAAATTTCAATTGGCTTTTCAGGGTGAACCACCCTTTGTTATGCCGGCAAATTATCAATACGATTTATCGGAATGTATTAACAAGATAATCCATTTTGATAACAAAAAACTGATACAGAAGCTGGAGAAAGATGGTTTTCTGGATGAACAACATAAATTCAACTATTTCTGCTTTTCTAATCTCGACGTTAAAGATCTCATACAGGAGGACGATCGGCTCATTACCGAAAACGATAGTGCGGAAATGCTTATGTCTGTCATGGCAGATGACGCTGTTAGCAAAAATATTACTGAACTGTTTACAGGAAAGGAATTACGTTTTGGTGATAAGAAGGACAAAGTCACTTTAAAGATCATAACAGTTGAACAGCAACAGGAACCTAAGTTTTCTGAGTCAATGGATTTCAGGCTGATTTCGCCATTGGTTATAACAACCGAAAGCGGAAGTCTTAATACAAATACAAAATATCTTTCTCCTGAAGATAAGGATTACGAGATGCTTTTTATCAAGAGTTTAATGACCAAATATGCTTTATTAATGAAATCTGCCAAGAGTGGTTTTGACTCTGCAATGAACAGCAACTTTTCAAAACTTAAATTAAAGTGTATTACAAAACCGGTTTCCCGTTTAGTTAAGGTTAATGATGAAAACCATAAGCCGGTGTCTGTCCGTGGTTATTTATTTGATTTTAATATAACAGCGCCTGAAGAGTTAATAAAACTGGGATATTATTCAGGTTTTGGCGAATTTAATAATATGGGGTTTGGCTGTTGTGTTATCCGTTGAGTTTCCTGATCAATTTTTCGTGTTGAGGGAATTCATCAGTAAGTTCTATTGATTCAAAAAGAGTGAAGTCCCTGTAATCAAACCCCGGGGTTACCACACAGCTTACAAGGCAGAACGAATTGTTCTTAACAACTTCTGCACCCAAAACTAAACCTGCTTTAACAAGCAGTTGTGGAATTTCTCCTATAGTAACATCCGGCCCTAACTTTACACTCTCAAGCTTTCCATCTTTGTCAATAAGATGAATAAGCAGAGTTGAACCGCTATGGTAAAACCATTGCTCATCAAATTTCAGCCTGTGAAACTTCGATACCTGCCCTGATTTTAAAAGGTAATAAACAGATGTAGACAATGGCCTTTTTCCTTCGATGTTTTCATTAATATATTTGCCATCAACCAGGTAAGGGCTCTTATACGTTTCGGTAAAATAGCCGCCTTCAACGTGTGGCTTAAGCTTGAGTTCAGAGATTATTTTGTCAGCAATGTTCATTGTTTGATGTTTTTTTAGAAGAATAGAACGCTGATTTACCCTGTGAAATAATAATAACTTGGTTTATGTTATATGTTTTATTAATACCTAAAATTCTAAAATGAATTATAAATGAATTAAAAAAATCACAAATCACAAATTGCAAATTACAAATAAATTTCAATTATTCAAATACTAAATTCAAAACAATAGGTTCAATTTTTTTCATTTCATAGATGATATGTTTTTAATACCTGTTTTGAAAATTGGGATTTATTTACTCACATAATGTTTAATTTTATATGTGTTCGTAGTCTCGTTTCACTCGGCAGAGTTTTGATTATTGTTTTTTGTTATTTATTAAATTTCAATTTAGAAATTTAATAAATATATTCCACAGGGGAGATCAGTGTTCAAAATGTTTTTATTCGGGCCTTTTTACTCTCACCGGTGGTTTGGGTTCCGGCGATATTTCAACCGGTTTTTCTTCAAGCAATCTAAGGGCTTCTTCGACGGCTTTTTCAAGTTGCGGGTCATGCTCCCGTATGACTTTTTCAGGTATCATTTCTACTTTGATGTCGGGAGCTACTCCGATATCTTCCACATCCCATTCTCCATCGAGGTTATAAAAACCACCTCGTGGTATAGTTACTATACCTCCGTCTATTAGCCGTGGATAGTCCCATATGCCTATCAACCCTCCCCATGTGGTTGTGCCTACCAGCGGACCTATATTCATTTTTCTGAACATATATGGCAACAGGTCTCCACCGGAGCCGGCGGCTTCGTTGATGATCATCACCTTTGGACCCCATATTCCTGCTCCCGGTGAAGTAAACGGAAGCTCTTGGTCAATGCGGTTATTGAAAAAGCCGTGCAGCTCCCGTGCCATTATATCCACCATATAGTCTGCCGCAGAACCTCCGCCGTTAAAACGTTCGTCAATTACAGCGCCCTGCTTGTGCTGCTGTGAGAAATAATACCTGTTAAAATATGAATATCCTGCCTGGGCAGTGTTTGGCAACCAGACATAAGCAAGTTTGCCGTCCGACATTTCATATACCTTGCGGCGGTTCTCCTCCACCCAGTGCAAACGTCTCAAACCACCTTCGCCCGATACAGGCACTACCGTTATATTCCATGAACCTTCGAAGGTTGGCCGGCTGTTTACGGTAATTACGGTTTGTTTGTTTACGGTGTTTTCAAAAAAGCTATAGAGGTTTGTCGGTGCCGTGAGCTCTTTTCCGTTGACAGCCAGAATATAATCGCCTTCCGATACTTTCACCCCCGGGGCACTCAGGGGAGCCCTGAGATTGGGGTTCCAGTTTTCGCCCGTATATATTTTGGAAATACGGTAATGACCATTTACTATTTCAAAGTCGCAACCCAGAAGACCTATGTTTATCCTGTCAATCTCAGGCATGGCACCGCCGCCTACAAAGGAATGACCCATGGAAAGCTCCGCACCCAGCAGGCTTAACAGGTAGTTCAGGTCATCCCTGTGATAAATATGGTCTGCAAATGGCAGATACATTTGATAGATCTTATCCCAGTCAGCTCCGTGAAGATTTTCAACATAAGCATAATCTCTGAAAAATCTCCATGACTCATCGAATATCTGTTTCCACTCCTGCCTGGGGTCGATACGCAAAACCATATCCGACAGGTCAAGCCTGCCATCGCCTACATCCGGGCTGCCCGACGTTTCAACAATACCCCATTGATCTCGCGATCGGTACAACAATTTTTTTCCATCAGCGGAAACGTCAAAGAAGTGAACCGGCGACAGAAACGGCTTCGACTCCCTTTTATCAAGATCAAAGCGATGTAAAGTAGCCCCGGGCTGATGTTGCACCTGCTCGGTAAAAAAGATCACTCCTTCCTGGGCAGCTTTAAGATTGGTGTAATTCCTTGCAGGAATGTCAAGTGCAAGTATACGCTGGGCAATATTTTCAAAGTCGATTTTTACTTTAACCTCGTCATTATTATTGCTATCTTTTTCATTATCATCGTTTACTTTTTCTTCATCACTTTCGGGTAACAATGGAGAGGGCTCGTCTTTGTCGAGGATCATAATATAGACTGCTCTTTCAACCGGTCTGTCAAAAGCGCTCATGTCCAGCCATCCTGTGTTAAGCCCGAAATTGGTGCTTGCAAGGAAATAGATGTATTTGCCGCCTGCATCCCATGCAGGGGATATTGCATCCGACATGCCGTCGGTTATCTGGTATATTTTTCCGTCTTCAAGCGAGTATACTTTCAAGGCATGAAATTGATTTTTTAACCTTTTGGCATATACTATCCATTTGGAGTCGGGCGACCATACAGGGTTCATGGTACGTTGAGGATGAATGAAACGGTCCTGATCAATGAGGGTTACTTTTTCCGATTCAATGTTTACAAGCCACAGCTTCAGGTTAGCATCGGTATATAAGAGATATTCCGAATCTGGCGACCACATTGGTGTGTAGTTGAATGTGGGCTCGGGCAATTCAATTTTTCCTGGTTTTTTAAGGCCGTCTTGTGTTCCGATCATAAGGTGATACTCACCTTCTTTATCTGAAAACCATGCTATATATTTTCCGTCTGGCGACCATGCCGGCTCACGTTCCCTGACACCTTTCGATCCGGTCAGGTTACGCCAGTCACCCTTTTCAGCAGGTACAGTAAAAATATCTCCCCTGGCTTCAAAAACCGCACGTACGCCGGTAGGCGACAATGTTCCTTTATTAATATAATTCTCAGCTTTAACCCATTGTGTGCGCGCCCATGGGAAATCACAGGTAACACTGATATCTGTTTTTGAATATGATCCCTGTTCAGGATCATAAATGTATATTTCACCGCCATATTCGAATACCAGCAATCCTCCGCCTGCATTGAGATACTTTATGTCAAACTCCGAAAAAAATGTGAGTTGTTTCAACTCTCCGGTTTCCATTGAATAGCTGTACAGGTTCATAGCATAATCCCTGTCGGAGATAAAGTAAATTGTTTGTTCTATCCAAACAGGATAATGGTTTTTCACATTTTTTCTGTCGGGGATTTCCTTAAGCGAATAGTCTTCCATATCCAGTACCCACACAGGGCGGTTTTGTCCTCCGCGGTAGTTTCTCCACTCCTCATCGGTAGGAGAGACCATTTCATAGGCGAACTTATTGCCGTCGGGTGAGAAAGAGCCGCGGTATCCTCTGGGTATGGGCAATGGTTCGGGCAATCCGTTATTGAAGCCAATCTTAAAAAACTTCGGGTAGCCCACCGGTGCACTTTCCCTGCCGGAGGTAAACAACACTTTGCCGTCGGGTGTCCAGCCCCTTACAATGTCAGCTCCGGGATGCCAGGTCAAACGCCTTGGCTCGCCACCATGAGAAGGAATTACATATACGCTCATGTTGCCGTCATATTGCCCCGTGAAAGCAATCCATTTTCCATCAGGCGAAAAGTGCGGGTTTAACTCGCGGGCAGAATTTGTAGTCAGGCGTCTCGCCTCACCTCCTTCCCTGTCAACAATCCAGATATTGTTTGCATATGCAAAAGTAATTTGCCCACCGTTGGTGGACGGCTGCCTGAAAAACTTGTTGTTGCTTCCGAAAGCATTAACAACCAATAGAGTTGCTAATACAACGATTAATGTGGTTTTTTTGAGCATGACTGGTAGTGTTTTATTAGTAATAGAAGTTTGTTAATAGGCGCAATGATTAATAAATCCAAATTAAATCCTAAGCAAACGATTTCCCGCAGATTACGCAGATTTGCGCTGATAAATATAATTGGTTGTTAAAAATTTGAAATCTGCGTATATCAGCGAAATCTGCGGGAAAAATTATTTTGAGTTTTCTATATAGCTGCAATTTTAAAAATCTTGATTCAAAATTAGCAAATTAGGCATTAGAACAATAAAAAAAAATTCTTAGGTTTGCCCTCCTAAGAATTTTATAAACTTTAAATCATTATTTATGAATACAATAAAGAACAATCTGGCAATTATTTTACTGTTATTATTTTCTTCTCCAGCGCTGGCATGTACCAGTTTTTTGATAACTCCCGGTGCTTCCGTTGACGGGTCGTCCATGATAACATACGCAGCCGACTCGCATATTCGTTATGGCGAGCTCTATTATTTTGAGGGTGGCCCCAAAGAGCCCGGCTCATATTATGACGTATTTCATCGTTGGACACATGAGCCGATAGGACGGATACCATATCCTGAAAGCACTTACACGGTGGTGGGATATATAAATGAGAAACAGGTTGCAATAGGTGAGTCTACATTTAGCGGCAGGGTTGAGCTGGTTGATACTTTAGGTGGTATAGATTATACTACACTTATCCATTCAGCCCTTATGCGTGCACCCACTGCAAGAGATGCCATTAAGGCTATTGTTGAATTAGCCAATAAGTATGGATATTACAGCATGGGTCAATCTTTTTCCATTGCCGACCCTTATGAGGTGTGGCATATGGAGCTTATTGGCAAAGGTGTAGATTTACAGTTTGATGAAGAGAAAAACAAACATTACAATGCAAACGAAGGCATAGTATGGGTAGCGAAACGGATACCCGACGGTTACGTGTCGGCTCATGCAAATCATGCACGGATTACAGCTTTTCCTCTTGAAGATGGAAAAATTTCAATTACTGACAGAAAATTTGATAAACTTCACAATCCTGATGTACGGGTTATGTATGCACACGACGTTATAAGCTTTGCAAGGGAGCATGATTACTATGAAGGTAGTTTAGACAGCGAGTTTAGTTTTTCTGAAGCTTATGCCCCGATAAATTTTGGTGCCGCACGTTTTTGTGAAATGCGTGTCTGGAGTTTTTTCAATCGAATAAACAGTGATATGGAACAGTATAAGCAACACGCCCTGGGGTATGACCTTGAAAACAGAATGCCTCTTTATATTAAACCTGACAGAAAGTTATCCCTTGAGGATGTTATGTTTTTGAAGCGTGATAATTTGCAGGATACGGATTATGATATGACAAAAGATTTTGGTGCAGGCCCTTTTGGAAGGCCTTATCGCTGGCATCCGCTGACTTTTGAAGTTGACGGGGAAAGATATATTCATGAACGCACTACAGCTACACAACAAACCGCTTTTTCATTTGTTGCTCAATCCAGGAGGGATTATCCCGGTGATATTGGAGGTATTCTGTGGTTTGGAGTAGATGATGTTAACACTACGGTTTATGTTCCGATGTATGCCGGAATTCGGAGAGTACCTGATCTGTACGCAGAGGGATATGGCCATATCATTGAATATGTTGAAGATGCCGCCTTTTGGGTGTTTAACAAAGTAGCTAACTTTGCATATTTGCGCTATAATCTTATGATTGAAGATATAAAAGCCGCTCAGGCAGAGCTTGAAAGCAACTATATGAGACAGGTGCCGGCAATAGATGAAACAGCTTTTGCTTTGTATGAAGAAAACCCGGAGCTTGCTAAGGATTTCCTGACAGAGTTTTCGGTCAATGCCGGTAATAATACTGTGAAAAGATGGGAAGAACTTTTTAGGTTTCTAATGGTTAAGTATCTTGACGGAAACGTAAAAAAGGAGAAAGATGGTGAGTTTCTTACCAATGAATGGGGAAAGTATCCTCTTTTTGAACAACCGGGATATCCTGAGTGGTGGCTGAAAATATTAATTGAAAAAACAGGGGATAAGTTTCTGTATATTGAGGATGAGGAGTGATTTGTCAGAGTGTTACCAAGACGTATTAAGACCTAAGTATTATCCCCGAATATTTTGGTCAAAAATGCGTAACTTTGTAAAAAAATATTTTATGCTGCCCATAAGATATTGTAAATTTTTGCAAAGCACCTCTTCGGCTTTTTATTTTCAAGGCCAGTCGTTGTCTGTTACTATATTTCTGTCATTAAATAAACATCACCTGTCATCTGTTTATCGTTGCCTGTTGCTTATAATATTCTTATTATTTACTTATACCTCCACTTTGCTTGCCCAACCTTTAACTCCTGTGTTACCCAAGCACGGGCAGGCACTTTATATGCCCGAAGTGGAATTTCTGTGGAACTATGCGCCAAATGCCGCTGAATACAACTTGGAAATATATACAGACGAGGAACTTACGGAATTGGAACACGCAGCTACAACACCTACACACAATTACCTGTGGGAAGCTGAAGAATACGGGGAATTCTTCTGGAGAATACAGGCTGTCTTTGAAAATAATCAAACATCCCAATGGACCCCTGCTTATCGTTTTGAATATTTTGTCCCGGACATGATTGATGATCTGGAACTATGGCTGGCAGCCGATTCAATGGTTACAACCGGCGAAAACAATAAGGTGTCGGAATGGAAAGACCTGAGCAAAAATGAATTTATAGCACTGCAGCAAGACCTTGATAAACAACCTCTGTGGGTCAATAATGAGATTAATGAATTACCGGTTATACGTTTTAATGGAGAAAATTGGATGCTGGCAGATTTTGATAAGGTATTCCATCAACCCAATTTTATTTTTATGGTCTGGAAAAATCAAGACGGGAATTTATCAACCAGGAGAAGAATGTTTCACGGAGCCGGTGACCACAGAATCTTGTTTCAAACTCATGGTGGTGATGTTTCCTCATGGGGAGGATCATTGATAGGTTATACACCATCAACGCCCTTTGATTATTTTTTATTTAGCTCTCTATTATTTAACCAGGGAAATTCAAAAATTTACGAAAATGGCAATTTGAAAACTTCAGGAGATGTCGGTTCAAACGCTGTAGATGGTATTACTATCGGTGTTGACAGAGATCTTATCAGCAACTTTTTCAGAGGCGATATTGCAGAGATAATCCTATTTAATAAATTGTTAACTACAAACCAAAGGGTTACGATAGAAAATTATTTACGAAATAAATATTTTCCCGAACAGGAAATCATCAAACCCGTAAATTTAGGTCTCGACACGATAATTACTTACGGCTTTTGCTCAATTGAGCTGGATGCAGGCGAACAATATGAAACTTATGAATGGTCAACCGGTGAAACTTCACAGGTCATTGAAGTTGTTGAACCCGGCATATACGGGGTAACCGTTACCGACACTTACGGTTTTGAAAGCTCTGATTCATTGAAGGTTACCTATCCCGACATCAAAATATCACCGTGTGATACTGTTATCTGTCATGGTGATATTATCATGCTTGAAGTGGTGGGTGATGTACATGAATCGTACACTTTTTTATGGTGCAACGGCAGTGAAGAGCAATTTATTGAGGTGGGCGAACAAGGGGAGTATCATGTGGAGGTAACTGACAGTTTCGGTTGCAGCATAGTGCTCAGCGCTTATGTGAATGTTGACATGTTTTCCGGGCAGATTACCCTTGGTGAAGATCGCCCGTTTTGCATGGGTGATGAGTTGGGAGTACAATTTGAAAGGAAAGAGCTTAAAAACGCAAGGTGCGGGATAAAATCCGAAAGCCTGCCATTTGACGTTTACCGGTCAGGCAAAAATGACACATTATACTTATGGAGCACGGGGGAAACCACGTCCACCATAATTATTCATGAGCCCGGCATTTACTCGGTAACTGTCACCAATCCTTTAGGATGTTCGGGAACGGATACCGTAGAGCTCAGCTTTCAGGGATATACGCCTGAACCTTCTTTTGATGCGCCGCCTGTTTGTTTTGGCGACACAACACATTTTACCGATCAATCATCGGTGAAAGAATGTCAAATAGAGCAATGGTTCTGGAATTTCGGCGACAGCAATCAAAGCAACGAGCAAAACCCTTTGCATAAATTTGCACAACCGGGAATTTTTGATGTAACCCTTGAAGTGACCAGCCAATCCGGATGTGCAAGTTCTTTCAAACAGCCCGTACAGGTCTATCATCTTCCTGATCCTGATTATGAGCCGCTCAACGCATGCCATGTCAATGAGGTACTATTTACCGACCTGTCGACATCTATTGACGGTGACCCGGCACAATGGCAATGGAGCTTCAAAGACCCCCATGGCGACACATTATACATCGCCGACCAGCAGGAAATTACCTATGAATTTCATGAACCGGGCGACTGGCGGGTTGATCTTGTCGTTCAGGCTACAACAGGATGCAAAGACACGCTGCAACGTGTTATTCCCGTTCGTGCATCTCCGTTTCCCGATTTCGAATACACTACCGCATGCCATGGTGAACCCGTTTACTTTACCGACCTTACCGAAGCACCCGCCTGGGCAAATGTATATCAATGGTATTGGGATTTTGGCGATGGAAATACATCATCACAAAAAAATCCGTCGCACCTGTTCGAAACCGACGGTGAACACGAAGTTACCCTCACAGTAACAGCTATTAACGGATGTGTCATGTCAGTTACAAAACCCGTTACCGTTCATTCTTTTCCGGAAGTTGATTTTACAGCACCCGACTTATGTGCCGGTCAGTCATATAAGTTTACCGACGAAACAGAGGTTCCGGACAGCGAGCCGGCTGTTTGGGAATGGGACTTCGGCGGGCAGGGCTACAGCAATGAGCAAGACCCCATGTTTACATTTCACCAGCCGGGTCAATACAACATTAAACTCACGGTAACCTCACAAGAAGGTTGTAGCGACCATAATATTAAGGTTATCAATGTTCTGCCTTCACCCGAAAGCAGTTTCAGCTATGACCCTCGTTTTGGAGCTTCGCCGCTTACCGTGGAGTTTATCAACGAAACCCAGGGTGCTACATCATACCAGTGGGACTTTGGCGACGGCTCACCTCAATCGTCAGAAAAGCACCCCGTACATACATATACAGACGACGGTAAATATCATCCGCAACTGGTAGCCTTTGATAATATGGGATGCAGCGACACCACAACTAAAATCATCAGTGTGGTGCCGGTCTCTGTACAAATCGTTCCCGCTAATATAAGCTACAGGATTATCGACGATTACCTGGAAACATCCTTCGAGTTTATTAACCTGAGCTCCATACAGCTTGACACTCTTTACATGAAAATAAGAACAAATGTTGCCGGCCCCTTGCGCGAAACCTGGACAGGACTTATCATGCCGGGAGATTCACAAAAATATACATTCTCTTCGCATATTCCATTCCACGACCCCGAAAAACATGATTATCTCTGCGTCGAAATCGTTTTACCAGAAAGAATAACCGGAAAAAAATACAGAGTGGAAGACTGCATCAGCTTTAAAAATGAATTCGGTCTTTTGAAACCTTATCCTAACCCGGCGACAAACCATATAAAAATTGGATTCGTAATGCCCTATATTGATGATGTACATATTGAAATTTTTGATATTTATGGCAACAGGGTGATGGAACAAAAAATCCCGGGTTCAAATACCAGTAAAGGGATAAACTTCATAAAACTGGACTTAAAACAACTGAGCAACGGTATTTACACTTACCGGGTAAGTTTCAGTGATAAAACAAATTCCGGGAAGTTTTTAAAAAGGTAAGATTAAGGAAAAACGATATTCAACAAATTTTTTTGCAGTTGTTTGATTTTTCAGTTATTGGTAGTTAAACCGATGAGCTTTAATCTCTTCTGCGAAAAATAAAATCCCCTCCTTCATCGCCGGTTCCCTTAATATCACCATATTGCGGTTCGGTAGAGGTTTTGCTCATAACAATCGGTTTAAAGCTGCTGAAAAGTTCTTCCGCCAGAATATAGCTTCTTTTATTTTCTTCAAGTCTTTTTACAAGATATTGTAAAAATATACTTTCATCGGGAACTTCCGACAAATTACCGCTGGTCATTGCTTTACGGCTTGGTTTGGTGTAGATTCGGTCGAGTTGATCGTAAGGTTCTGCGTATGCTTTCCTGGTTTGGAAAATGCCTCCGCTGAAACATGCATCGGCGATCAGTAAAGTATGCCTGCTTCTTATTGCTCCGATATAATCACGTATCTGGCTGTTAGCCATCCAATTGGCTGTACTTGTGAATGATGCATCCTTGAGAAGCCAGTAACCGAGCTCTGTTTCGAGATCAAAAAATCCATGGCCTGCAAAAAAGATCAAAAGATTGTCGTCTTTCGTCACCCGTCGTGTAAGCCTGTCAAGCTCGTCTATTATATCTGCCCTTGTGGCGTTTTCCATCAGAATGACGTTTTCCTTTTCAAACATATACTGTTCAGTAAGCACATTTGCAAATTTGCGTGCATCACTGACAGGATTTTGCAACGGCACTATCGTCGGATCAGGATATTCGTTAACACCGACAATAAAAGCATAATATGTTGTCGGACGTTTGACAGCCAGCATCATATCAAGCTCCTGGATGTCTGATAAAGCATCCTCTCCGGGTGGAGCCTTACGGCTTACAAGCAGTTTGTGTTCAATGCTATTGAACCTGGTATCTATTGCACGAACGGTTATCTCATTATTACCAGGTTGAAGATTGACTTCGGTCTTAAAATTACCATCCGGTTTTAATCTGACATTACGTCCGTTTACAATAAGCTGTGAAACACCGCTTTCATCTGTGGCCGTTCCTTTTAACATAAGATTATTTTCTGTTACTTTGAGAACTCCATCATCGTTGAAATCTTCCGGTTTTGGTGATATGAAAGTTATAGCCGGCGGAACGGTATCTGCAACTTCAACAGGTTCTATATTGAAAGCTGCTGTGGTAGTTATTTCAAAACTGTGTACTGCTGGTTCTTTCATTTCATCAGCAGGCTTGTTCAGAACCGGAAGATCACGAAACTGCATATTCCCGATTTCAAGATCAATGCCATAGGTTATGGTAAGCAGCTCCGCTCCGACATCAAGTCTCATAATGCGATCAAGGTCGTCAGGAATACGATGAAACCGGAATACAGCTTTTACCGACTCACCTGTTTTCAAGGTACGCTGAGGTGCAGAATAACGTTCACGCCCGACAACACCGCCAACTTCACCCCACTGTGCCTCATATTTACGCATGTTGAAACCCGTTATCGATATCAAACGATTGAAAATCTTAAGATCACGCCCGGGACCCTCATTGGTTATATTCAATACCAACTCCAAACGGTTATTTTCAATCCTGTGTAAACTTACAAGCTCAAAGACAACATCGCTGAACTCCTCCTCAAGAGTCTGTAACGAATGATGCCTGCCTTTCAATTTAAATGTAACATCGCCACGGAGTTCATGAACATCTTCCAAAACATCCCAGACAAAAATCTGATTCCTGCCACCCGGAACGCCCTGACCAATATTGCCCCAAACGGCTTGCAAAGGCCGAAAAGTACGGTCACCATCTACCGAATAATAAGATTCAAAACTGAATAGCTGACCCGGTCGTTCATGCTCTACGGAATATATCAAACTTATATTATCACCCATCTGACGACTCTCAAAACCGGTAAACTCCTGAGCAGAAAGATTAACATTACTTGTATGTAAAATTGCCAACAAAGGCAACAAACAAAAATGAAATCGCTTCATGGTATTTTAGATTTTAAGGGTTGGTAAATTCGTTAATAATTGTAATTCCGTTTTATACAATACAACAAAACAATTTAAAGAAACTTAACAGTTTAAAATCGGATGCTAATTTATGCTTTTAATTTTTATTTCCTTTTAATTTTTACCGTGCTGAATAAAAAAAAACATGAAAAAAATACACAATATCTTTCAATAATATAATCTTATCGGATTTTTTTCAAATTTCAGATTTCAGTTTTTCAAATCTGCATAAAAATGTTAACAATAATTGAGCCATTAATTAAAGACAAAATAGGTTTATGATGATTTGCACGTTTATCGATGAGGGGGTAATTGAATTTTTTACCTTCCTTTAGGTCCAAAAAAGAATTATAACTTTCAAATCATCATATAAAAATTTCCGTATTTCAATGAAATTTTTCGTTAAACTTTTGCTGATATTTGACTTCAGACCGGAAGCAGCTATTTGAAACAAAAAATGTGATCCGGGTACTAATTTGCCGGTTTTTGAAGTTATTAAATAAAGTTTCGGTCATTTTATTGTGACACATCATGAATTGTAAAAACAGGTTGGTTAATAACATAGAAAGACTAAAATATTTTGCAAAACCGGGTAAAAATATTTTCCTATGCAAAGATCACTGATAAAATTGTTGTTTATCATTTTTTCATTAGCGGCTATTCCCCTTTATTTACAATCGGGGGTATCGGGCAACAATGATTCTACAGGAATAACATGGTATGATTTTGAATGGTTGCCTTCCGATGAGTTTGGCGGATTACTGAACTCTCGTGCCATAATGTATTTCAGGCCTTCGATTGAAAGTGTTAGTGGTCTTAGGGGCTTTCAGATAAGTCTTGAAATAAGGGACAATTATATTTATGAAAGTGCTTACAACAGTCTTATATGGCGCAGGCCCGGTGTTGCGGATAAGGTTCTGAGCCTTCATGCTGCGGGCACAACACGTACAAGGGTGCTGCAAGATGCTGAAATAACCTTTGACGAAGAATTGATCGGCTATGCTAATTTCAGATTGATAGACAGTTATGAAGAACCTGATGATCTGGAAATAAGCGGTTTTATCGGATATGATTTTTTCAAGTCAATGAACACAATTCTTGTTATAGATCATCCGTCTTCACGTTTTGCCTGCCTTGAAAGTTTGCCTGAGGAATGGGAAGAAAAAGCTCATTTTGTCAGAATGAATTCATCACCCAATTTTACCAGATTATGGATACGCATAAATGACCGCAGGATAAATTTAAGTTTTGACGGCATGCCGGTTCCGGCTCTTGTTTTATACAGTCAAAGGGATTACAGGCGTATAACGTCAGGCGAACCTGCTGCAGACAGTCTTAAATATCATCTTCCTGGCAGCCGCCGTCATCTTATGCTGGACGGAAGAAAACCGGAAAAAGACATCTTTTTCGGACCATACAAACTCAAAAGCCATAATGTTTACCTGATGTCTGAAAGAGAACACAGGATAAGTAATAACAGGGGGCTTATTTCACAGGCCTTTTTCGAAGATTATATCCTGATCCTTGATTTCAAAAAAAACCGGCTGGGCATTGTGCCGCCATCGGTGGTCAAAAAATAATGAACTTCATAACACCGTACTGTTTTTTGACAATGCTAAAACAAAGACTATATAATGGTTCAACTTTCCTAAACCACAGGCGGATTGGTATTCGGACCGTTACGGTTTATTTTTCACATTCGGCACATTTGATCGGCTAAATACATAAACACAATACTTAGTAGTTTTCGGCCAGTATTTCGAAGTGTGCCTGCGGATGACGGCACGAGGGACAATTTTTGATTGCTTTTTCACCTTCGTGTATATATCCGCATTTACGGCAGAACCATTTGACTTTTTGGGGTCTTTCAAAAACTTTACCTTCCCTGACACGTTCCATAAGCTTCAGGTATCTTTTTTCATGGTGTTTTTCAACTTTAGTTACCTGCCTGAAGGTATTGGCTACCTGCTTAAATCCTTCTTCTTCGGCAATGCCGGCAAATTCGGGGTAGAGATGTGTCCACTCTTCGTTTTCACCTTCAGCTGCCTGTTTTAAGTTCTCGGCCGTATCGGCTATCTTACCGGCAGGATATGCCGCCGTTATTTCCAACATGCCACCGTCCAGGTATTCGAAAAAGACCTTGGCATGTACCTTTTCGTGGTTGGCAGTCTCCTCAAAAATTGCGGCGATCTGTTCATAACCCTCTTTGCGCGCCACATTCGCAAAAATCTCATACCGGCGTGCTGCCTGAGACTCACCGGCAAATGACTTTAAAAGATTCTGCTCGGTACGGGTTCCTTTTATGCTCTTTTCCATAATAATTCTGATTTTTATTAATTAAAACCTATTACGTTAAAACCGTTCATTCAATACCTGAAAAAAAATTTCCTGAAAATGGCTGACCCTTCCATTAATGGTCAAAAAATTATTGATAATAAGCATAATCAGATCATCTTTTTATGACCTGATCTCTTTTTGGCCCGCTCGATATAAGCCATACGGGCGTTTCAACATAATCTTCAATATATTTAACGTAATCTGTAAGTTCTTTGGGAGCCTGAGCAAAAGAATCAACGTTTTCAAGTGATTTTTTCCATCCTTTCAATGTTTTGTATACCGGTTCAAGGTCTTTATCACCGATGTTAAAAGGAATATAATCAAAATATTGATTCCTGATCTTATACTTTGTACAAACTTTGATATCTTTGAAAGAGTTAAGCACGTCGGCTTTGGTTATGATAAGCTTATCAACCCCGTTGATCATGATAGCATATTTGAGTGCTGCCAGGTCAAGCCAGCCACATCGTCTGGGTCTTCCTGTCGTTGACCCGAATTCGTTACCTTTTTTTCTGAAGGTTTCTCCTTTTTCATGAAAAATTTCTGTAGGGAACGGCCCGCTTCCCACTCTTGTACAGTATGCCTTGAAAACACCGATTACCTCTTCTATTCTGGAAGGAGATATGCCAAGCCCTGTACAGGCGCCCGCTGTAATTGTATTTGAGCTGGTTACAAAGGGGTACGAACCGAAATCAATATCAAGCAATGTGCCTTGTGCACCCTCTGCCAATAAATTTAATCCATTATTCAGCGAATTGTTTACAAACACTTCCGAATCAATCAACGGCATCTCCGATAATAATTCCAGGCTTTCGAACCATAATTTTTCATAGCTTTCGAAATCCATACCTTCCAGCCTGAATTTATCAAGACTGTCATATGAAGCTGCATGCTTAAAATGCGTTTGTTTCAAGGTATCGTATCTGTTCTGAAAATCTTTTTGAGATATATGGCCAACTCTGATACCCAACCGTGCAACTTTATCTGTATATGCCGGCCCGATGCCCTTGAGGGTGCTGCCTATCTTGTTTTTACCCCGCGATTGCTCGTAAACACTATCCAATAACCTGTGCGTCGGTAAAATCAAATGCGCCTTTTTGGATATAAGTATGGAGTTTAAAATGATATCTTTTGCAAGATCCAAACGTTGAACTTCACCCTTAAAAACTACAGGATCAATTACTACACCATTACCAATAAGGTTTAGGGTTGATTCATGGAATATGCCTGATGGGATAGTGTGTAAAATGATCTTCCTGTTATCAAATTCCAAAGTATGCCCGGCATTTGGACCACCCTGAAACCTCGCAATGATATTATATCCGGGAGTCAAAACATCTACTATCTTACCCTTCCCTTCATCGCCCCATTGCAAACCAAGCAAAACATCAACATTTTTTTTTCGGTTTTTAACCATTATTTTGTCTTTTATAATAATATACGCTATTCAACATTTTCCTTTTACTGTGAACAATTTTTGCAAATACCAAAAAATGTAAGAGACCGTCGAGATACATTAAAATTCAAAAGTTTTTCTATTGATTTTTGCACCTCTTCAAGTCTTGGATCGTTAAATTCAAACACTTTGTTGCATTTCGAACAAACCAGGTGATCATGATGCTCATGTTTAAAAGATTTTTCAAACTGAGATATGTTTTTATTGAACTGATGTTTTACAACCAAGTTACAGTTTCTGAGCAACTCTATCGCATTGTATAAAGTAGCACGGCTCACCCTGTAATTGTTGTTTTTCATTTTTATATACAAAGACTCTATGTCGAAATGACCGGCAGTATTGTAAACCTCTTTAAGAATTGAATACCTTTCCGGTGTTTTGCGGTAACCATTATTTTCAAGATAATCGGAAAAAATTTTTTTGAAAGTTTCATAATTATTTTTTGGTCCTTTGTTTTTTTTCATGTGTAAAATAAGTTAAATCTGTTTTTACAATTTCAGATATTTCCTGCTTCAAACTGTCAATAAATAAGCTTAAATTTTCCCGGTTTAATAACAAGTTAACACGGTCTGTCTGAGAAAACCTCTGCAAAGCATTGCCGTAGGCGTATATATTTTAATCAATTAACTGAAATTTCCTTCAAAGACGGTTCGGGTGATAAAGATAAAATTTTTTATCTTACTATTATCTAAAATCAATAATAATAATACCGGTATTGGATTTAATCGTGTTGTTTAATCAAAAATACCGTTAAAATATCATCGATCTTTGGTGATTCTTGTAACGGATCTGACACCTTTTACTTTGCTCAATTTTCTGATCAGGGTTTTAAGATGTTGCGTATCTCTGACATACAGCATAACCGTACCCTGGAAAGTTCCTGCATTGCTTTCAATATCAATTGATCTTATGTTAAGGTTGTGTTCTTTGGAAATAATATTGGTAATGTTGTTAACAATTCCTATTTCATCAATTCCCTTAATACTTATTCCCGACAGGAATGCTATAGATTTTTTTGTAATCCACTTTGCTTTGACTACTCTGTATGCATATTTTGACAAAAGCTGAATGGCATTCGGGCAATTATTGCGGTGTATTTTTATTCCCTCACTGATGGTAATAAAACCAAAAACATCATCGCCCGGTATAGGGTTGCAGCATGTTGAAAGTGTAAAGTTGAGGTTTTCCATACCGTCGCCGATAAGCAGTGTATCGGGATGTTTCTTAAGCTGCTGCCTTATTACATCATCTTCTTTGTCAAAATAAAGTTTTTCTGGTTCTTTCGATTTATAAAACGGTTTTTTCAAATAACTCAGAAATCCGGTGCTTTTATCGGTATCACTTACAAAGTTCTTTAGTTCTTTAATGGTAATATTTCCCCTGGCAACCTCAAAATAGAGGTCGAGGTGAGTTTTTAAACCAAAATATTTAACCATCTGATTTATGTGGTTCTGGTTAGCAGAAATTTTAAGCTGTTTTAGTTTTCTTTTAAGTATTTTCCTGCCTTCTTCAACAAATTTTTTTCTTTGTTCTTTCAGGGCTGTTTTTATTTTTCCTTTTGCCCTGGCTGTTGTAACATAATTTATCCAATCGGATTTCGGTTTTTGTTTTTCGGAAGTAATTATTTCAACCTGATCGCCGCTGTTCAGTTTATGATTTAATGGTACTAGCTTATGACTGACTTTAGCGCCGAGACAATTATTACCGACCTGTGTATGAATACTGTAAGCAAAGTCAAGTGTTGTTGAACCAATTGGCAGAGTTCTGAGCTCTCCTTTGGGAGTAAAGACGAATATTTCGTCGGAAAACAGGTTAAGCTTGAAATCATCAATAAAGTCGAGAGCATCTTTTTCAGAGGTTTTCAATATTTCTCTTATTCTTTTAAGCCATTTATCTATCCCGCTTTCGCCTGCTTTTGATTCTTTGTATTTCCAGTGTGCTGCATAGCCTTTTTCGGCGATTTCATCCATTCGTTTAGTACGGATCTGAACTTCGACCCAACTGCCGTCGTTGCTCATAACAGTTGTATGCAAAGATTCATAACCGTTTGCTTTCGGCGTGGATATCCAGTCGCGCAGCCTGTCGGGATTCGGTCGATATATGTCGGTAACTATCGAATATGCACGCCAGCAATCGGCTTTTTCACGCTCTTCGGGGCTGTTGAGAATGATACGTATGGCGAATATGTCATAAACCTCCTCAAAAGGGATTTCCTTTTTTTGCATCTTACTCCAAATTGCACTGACCGATTTTGTCCGTCCTACAACTTCAAAATCGAAATTATGCTGTTTTAAAGCTCTTCTTATCGGAAAATTAAACCTTTGAATGAACTTTTTTCTTTCTTCGGCAGTATCAATTAGTTTTTGCGAAATGGTAAAATAGATTTCAGGGTCTGTTGTGCGTAACGCCAAATCTTCAAGTTCGCTTTTTATGGCATAAAACCCCAGCCTGTGAGCCAAAGGAGCAAAAAGATAGAGCGTTTCATTTGCCACCTTAAGCTGTTTTTTTGGCGGTAAAGCATCTATTGTTCGCATGTTGTGCAACCTGTCGGCAAGTTTAATCAGTATTACACGCACATCATCGGAAAGTGTCAGTAACATTTTTCTGAAATTCTCAGCCTGTATATAATCAGCCTGATCAAAAATGTCTGAGATTTTGGTCAACCCGTCAATAATACGTGCTATTTCAACACCAAAGTACTCTTCTATATCGGACAATGTAAAATCAGTATCTTCGGCAACATCATGTATCAGAGAGCATATAACCGACGTTACACCCAGTCCGATATCTTCAACGACAATTTGCGCAACAGAAATAGGATGGTATATATAGGGTTCACCGCTTTTACGACGATGATTTTCATGTGCTGATAATGCAAAATCGAACGCTTTGCGAATACGTTTGCGATCCTCAACTTTCATCGTGGGCTTGCACAAGACCAATAGCTTGCGGTATCGCTTAAGTATCTCTTTCCTTTCTTCCTCAGTATAGAACGACGCCTTATTCTTTATGACCGGTTGTGTTGACATATAATTCTGTGATATTACTAAATCAAATTCCTTAAAGGTTGAGTGTTAATTATTTTTGTTACTTTTTTAACATAGATAAAATTAATATTTTTTTTTGGAAAAACAAATATTTTTATAAACAAAACAATTATAACAAAATTTTTGTTTTGTTCTTTTTTTGTAATTCGGCGATCTCTTTAAACATAACAGTAACTATTCCATCCGAGAGTCCTATTTTCGGCACGTAAATAAAATCCGATCCTGTATGTTTCATAATGAATTTAAAGATTTTTCCGGCAGGTATAATCACGTCGGCTCTGTCGGGACGAAGCCCCAAACCATGAATACGTTCGTTGAGAGTGTGTTTTTTAAGGTCTTTCAATCCTTTTTTGAGTTCACCGAAGGAAAGGATATCACCCTTTAACTGACCGTAAAGCTTCATTAGCTTGTTAATATTACCGCCGGAGCCTATACATAATATTTTTCCATGATCTTTTTCAAACTTTTTAAGCCATTTCTTCAACATTTTCCATTCTTTTTCCTTTACTTTTTTTTCAAGCAATCTTACCGTACCTATTTTGAAAGAATTAGAATCAATGAAAACATTGTTTTTCAGAACCGATATTTCGGTACTTCCTCCTCCCACGTCAATAAACATCGAAACGGCATGTCTGCCTTCAAAACGTATATCGTTAAAAGCACTCAACATTTTTGCTTCATGAATACCGTCAAGAAGTTCTATCTCTATTCCTGTTTCAGACTTTATTTTGTTGATAATTTCATTTTTGTTTTCAGCTTCTCTCATGGCTGCCGTGGCAAATGCCCTGTAGGAAACAGGCTTGTAGACATCTATAAGTAAGCTGAATGCTTTTAAGGTTTTTATCAGCTTACCGTATTTATCTCCGGAAATTTTACCTGTCTGAAAGACATCTTCACCCAGACGGATCGGAATTCTTACCAGGGAAGTTTTCTTGGCTGTTACTATACCTTCTTTTTCATGTACATTTGAAAAATAAAGTCTAACAGCATTAGATCCGATATCGATTGCAGCTAAAAGCATCTTTATTCGTATATCTTATTTTGATAATAATATTGTTCTTTGAAATAGTTGTAAATTTTTGCCTGGGCTCTTATTTTAACCTTGTTTTCATTTGAACGGTACTCATTCAACCGTTGTTTGTCAAGCCTCCGTGCTTTTACGTTATCATTGCATTGAATTTCAAGCATGTCGCGCAATTCTTTTTGTATTTCTTTGTCATAAACCGGACAACTGACCTCAATGCGATGGTCTAGATTGCGTTTCATCAGGTCGGCTGAGGAAATATAGTATTTTTGATCACCGCCGTTATGAAAGATGAATACTCTGCTATGTTCAAGATATTTATCTACAATACTAATAGCTTCGATATTTTTGCTCAGACCTTCGGCGTCGGGCACCAGTGCGCACTGACCTCTTACGATGAGTCTGAATTTTACGCCTTGCCGGGCTGCGTCATAGATCTTTTTTACGACCTTTTCATCGGAAAGTGAGTTGACCTTTAGAAATACTTCGGCACGATTACCCCTTTTGGCGTTTTCAACTTCATTTTTTATCATCTTCGAAAAAAACCTGCGCGTGCCAAACGGCGAAACCACAAGGTGTTGAAAAACCACCGGTGCATATAATGATTGCGAAAAAAGTGAGAATACTTTTTCAACTTCATCTGTAATATCCGGATCACTGGTAAGCAAGGTGTCATCTGCATACAGCCTGGCTGTTTCTTCGTTGAAGTTGCCCGTACCGATATTAGCATAGCAAATATCTTTTCCGCCAACTCTGCGGTATATAAGCAATAGTTTGGAATGCACCTTTATACCCGGCATGCCGTGAATGATTTTCACGCCTCCCTCCTGCAACTTTTGCGACCAGAAAATGTTTGCCTGTTCATCAAAGCGTGCCTGAAGTTCCATAAAAACAGTAACGGATTTACCATTGCGTGCTGCGTTTATAAGTGAATTTACAACTTTCGAATTTGTGGCAACCCTGTAAATGGTCATCTTTATTGACCGCACATGCGGGTCAATGGAAGCTTCACGCAACAGATCAATAATGTATTCAAACGACTGGAAAGGATAATGCAACATTACGTCTTTCTGTCCTATAGCAGCCAGGATACTTTTGCTTCCCGCCAGATCCTTATGAGGTAAGGGCGGGGTCTCGGGATATTCCAAATGACTGCCTCCTACATTGGGAAAGCTCATGAAGTCTTTAAAGTTATGATAACGGCTTCCACCGATTATATCATCACTGCCGGATATCTTAAGCTTACCGGTAAGCAAATTCAGTAAAGCCGAAGGCATCTCCCTGTCATATGAAAACCTCACCGGCTGAGCAGCCTTACGCTGTTTTAAACTCTCAGCAACCCGCTCCATAAAACTCTTTGATACATCATTGTCAATGTCAAGCTCAGCATCACGAGTTATCTTTATTGTGTATGCATTGAAAACATCATAATCGAAAATTGAAAAAATATTTGATAAATTATACCTTATAACATCGTCTAGTAAAATAATATAGTTCTTGTCACCTTTCTTCGGCAATATTAAAAATCTTGATAAAACAAATGATGGTACCTTGATAAGGGCATAATCGCTTTTTGTCCGGTTGTTTTTATGTTTTAACTCTACGGCAAGATATATTGATTTATCCTTCAGTGAAAACAAACGTTTCAGGTTTTTTATCATGATCGGAAAAAGGTTTGGGCGGACATGATCGCGGAAATATTTGGTTACGTATGCACCCTGATCATAGGAAAGTTGCTTTTCATTGATGATATATATTTTCTCACGAGTCAGCTCATCAAGGATATTTGAATATATCCTGTAAAACTTGTTTTGCTGTTGCATCACTGTCCTGTTCAGCTGGTAAAGGATTTTTCCGGGTTTAAAATCGAGTGCCGCAGGATTTTCGCTTTCCAAATTGGCAAGCCTTTTTAAGGTAGCAACTCTCACCCTGAAAAATTCATCAAGGTTATTTGAAAATATACCGAGAAAGCGCAGCCTCTCAATCAGAGGCACACGCGGATCATCAGCTTCCTGCAAAACACGGTCGTTGAAATGCAGCCAGCTGATATCGCGGTTGATCATTACGGTATTTTGTTTTCTCGGCATATCTGTCAGTATGTTTTAGCGGGGTTCAGTATATAAAATAAACGGAAGTGGTGCCGGTAAAGGTATTTATACTATTTATTAACAATACTACCTTGTTTACGGCAGCAATGACCGGGTTTTGTTATTGAAACCGCTTATCATCATTAAAACATTTTACAACAAAAATAAAAAAGCTGGTCGACTTTTCTAACATAAAATTATGTATCTTGGCAGAAAAGTAAGAATAAAAACATATATTGCATGGAAGTTAAGGGAAAACATTACCGCACAATATGGGTTGACAATGACAGCCCCCATATTGTAAAGATCATTGATCAAACGCTGTTGCCGTTTGAATTTTCAATAAAGCAGATAAGCACTTGTGCGGAAATGGTTTTGGCGATAAAAGATATGCATGTCAGGGGTGCGGGATTGATAGGTGCTGCCGGTGCATACGGTATGTATCTTGCTGCCGGCGAGGCTACACAGGATGCTGAATTCTTCATGGATCACATTCGTGGTTCTGCGAAACGATTAAAACAATCCCGTCCTACCGCAATAAACCTTGAATGGGCAGTAAACCGTGTTTTAAGGGTAATAGAGCGTGCCGAAGGTTTTTCCGGCAAAGTGAAAGCAGCATTTCAGGAAGCTCAAAAGATTGCTGATGAAGATGCTGATTCAGGCAGAAAAATAGGAGTAAGCGGTTTGCCTTTGATAGAAAATGCAAGCCGTCAAAAAAAAGGCCAAACCGTAAACATTCTCACACATTGCAATGCTGGCTGGCTTGCTCTGGTGGATTATGGCACGGCATTATCGCCGGTTTATGCGGCACATAAAAAAGGTGTCAACGTTCATGTATGGGTTGATGAGACAAGGCCTCGCAATCAGGGCGCTTTTCTCACGGCATGGGAGCTTTCTCAAGCCGGTGTGCCGCACACCATTATAACCGATAATGAAGGCGGGCTGCTCATGCAAAAAAATTCGGTAGACATGGTCATCGTAGGCAGCGACCGGACAACACATACCGGTGATGTTGCAAACAAAATCGGTACATACCTTAAAGCGCTGGCTGCCGCCGACAACAATATACCTTTCTATGTGGCGGTCTATTCCTCATCGTTCGACTGGCATATCAGCGACGGCTTAAAAGATATACCCATCGAACAACGCTGCGATGAAGAAGTACGGTTTATCACAGGACTCGATGAATCAGGAAAAAAAACAAGAGTAGCTATAGTTCCCGCCGAAAGCCCCGTCTCAAATTACAGTTTTGACGTTACGCCGGCAAAATTCGTCACGGCACTGATCACCGACCGGGGAATATGTAACGCTGATAAAGAAAGTATTGCATCTTTGTTTCCTGATAAAATCAATAAACAATGACCGGTGAAGGATTGATAAAATTCGATTTTTATTGTGAGGACAAATCGGCTGAGATTCCCGGCAAGCTCTTCGGCATTATTAACCCGGCACGGAACAAGCTTGCACAAATGGGCCTGATAGGTCAATATACCGGTAGACTCAGTTACGGTAATATCAGCATTAGGGAAGAAAATACGCGACAGTTTTATATTACCGCCTCAGGTACCGGTAAGTTGAAAAAAACGGGAAAAGAGCATTATGTGAGAATCGTTTTCTGCGACATCGACGGCAACTTTTGCAGGTTTTCTGGAAAGGGTTTGCCGTCTTCAGAAACTCTCACCCATCATATCATTTATGATATTTGTAAAGATGCTGTGGCGGTTATACATATACACAGCAGGCAATTGTGGGATATTTTGAAGGGCAGGATTCCTGCAACGCCGCAATCAGCCGGATACGGCACCGTTGAAATGGTTAAGGAGGTAGCAAAGTTGTTTGAAAAAAACCGGTTTGACAATGAAAAGCTGCTGGTTATGGAAGGGCATGAAGAAGGGATCATAAGCTTCGGAAACTCCATGGAAGAGGCTATGAATAACATAATCAGGAGAATCCCGGCTTTTTAATCATTATTGAGTATACGAACATTTCCTCCAGCAATTCAGCAATGAAAACATGTATCATTACATAACCTGCTATTTTCAGTGGCTGTATCAAAAGCTGTTTTTATATTTGGGTATCTTTGAGCTTCTTTGCATGCTTAAAATTCAATTATCCTGTCATAACTCAATGAATAATTAGCTTAGTGTTTGTCGCTGGCTTTTAAAATTATTTATACCTTGCGACATAGCTCCTTTTGCGTGAGATTCATAATTATATAAAAACTCTTGTACGACCGGGCCAATAAAATCCGGTGTGTTGCAATTAGTTATATTATGAGTTTGACAGAATATTAACAGGGTCTCTGAAAATTGCGGATATTTTTCCTGGCTTTAATACAAAATAAAACAATGGGGTTGAAGTCTTGCAGCTTCAGGGTGCTGTTCATTTCCGCGTCGGTGATGTTATGGCAATTTAACCGGCGACTGGCGAAATGGAATAATGTCCGGGCGTTTACCCGGTAAATAAGGGATTTCCACCCTCCGTTATTATTTACCCGCAATGCAGGAATTTTCTTACCAGCTTCATTGTTTCTTCGTGTTTTCCTTCCAGCTTTTCGCGAAGGTTTTCATCATTGTAATCTTCGAGCTTTTTTGCAATACCTTCGATCAGCCTGTTGGTAAACACGCCGTGTTTTTTGAATATATCGGCTTGTTTACGCAGGTATGAAGCTGCTTTTTTACATGAATAGGGTAGTTGAGCCAGTTGTTCCTGTCGCTTTTTATGTTCTTCGGCAAAGATATTAACATCGATATATGTTTTTTCAGCGAATTCCAGTGCATTTTCCATTTCGAAGCCATGTCGGGCTCCGACGCACAATCCTGCTATCAGCAGGTATATGTCGGCAGAGCCGTCGGGGCATCGAAATTCAAATGTTGGTTTATCTGCCAGATCAAGCTTTTGTTCTTTTTCAAGGGGGTTTTCTTTTTTTATCATATCGGTTGCACCGATCCATCCAAGTGGCACCCTGATAAGTGCTGAGCGGTTTCGTTCGCCCCAGCATACATTGGTTGGAGCTTCCTGATTTGGCACCAACCTGAAATAGCTTGTAGGAATGGTGTTTCCAAATGCCGACAATGCAGGAGCTATGTCCAATATGCCTGCGATCATTTTGCGTGAAGGGTCGCTGATCTTTCCGTTTTCCAAAGTAACATTTTTTCCGTCCTTCATCGGTCGCATATGTACATGCATTCCACTGCCTGCTTTACCGGCGGTTATTTTTGGAGCAAAACTGACCGTAACATCATACTGGTATGCCACTTCACGCAATATCCATTTTGCTATGATAAGCTGGTCGGCTGCCGACTCAACGTTGACAGTCTGAAATTCGACCTCGTTCTGTTCATATTCATGTTCATCATCTGAAAAATTACCAACTTCCGAATGGCTGTATTTAAGATCGCAGCCGCATTGAGCCATGGCATGCATTGCATCAATACGCAACTGTTCCCATTTTACAAAGGGAGAGGACTCGTGGTAGCCTCTTTGGTCGGTAGCCTCGTATAATTCATCCTTTTCACTGATTACGTAATATTCTATCTCGCCCATGACGTCAAGGCTGTAACCCGTATTGCTGAGCAACGCACTATGTGCTTTGCGCATGATGTTTTCGGGCGAACTGGAAAGCGGGTTGCCGTCTTTGTCATAATATGAACAAAGAATATCGACTGCAGGTATTTCGGCGAACGGGTTCAGAAAAGCAGTCCTGAAACGAGGAATAACGTAGAGATCACTCGACCCGGTTTCAAGGAAGCCAAACAGACTGCTGCCGTCAACACGCTCACCCGTCGATAAAATATTATCCAAATGTTCGCGGCTCTCAATTACAAAGTTCAATGTCTTTAACCTCCCATCACCGCCAACATAACGAAAATTAACTATCCGGATGTCGTTGTCAGCAATGTAATCAATTATATCCTTCCTGGTAAACTCCGATGACGGTTTGTCAAGATAGCTTACCAAAGGGTTAATGTTCATCAGGCTTTTCTTATTATTCATATCGGTTTATTTTTAAAATTAGAAAAAGTGATTTTTCAAACATAATCAAAAAAATTTAAATTGCCACTTATATAATAAATGTAATTCATAATTCAATGGGTTGACGAAGATATTGTAAGCCTGCTTGACGTTGATCGGCATACCTTACAATATTTGACCATGAAAGTTTTGTTTATGGCATTTTATATTTACGATTCATTTTTATAA
The DNA here is from genome assembly GCA_003559855.1 of Bacteroidales bacterium. GTDB lineage: Bacteria > Bacteroidota > Bacteroidia > Bacteroidales > UBA7960 > PUKZ01. Next base: position 14,475 of record PWJZ01000090.1, on the reverse strand, counting down.
TAAATTACACAGGGGTTCATTGCCATGCAACATTCCTGAAAATGAGATCTTGCCGGACAGGGCAGGGGTTAATTTGGAGTATTGTCTTACCGACGGGCATACCCTGTCATATACATGCATATCCCTTAACGAAGCAGGATCTGCTTTTTATTTTTGAATGTAGCCTTTAGCTTTACAGATCATCGTCTATGTTTACTTCATCTTCATGAGCTGCAACAACTTTGAAAGTGTCTTGTGCGATGACCAGCTCTTCATTGGTAGGCACGACCATGATTTTTACGGGTGAATCATGTTTTGAGATCATTTCTAGTTTACCTTTCAGATCGGTATTTTTTTCGAAATCAAATTTTATTCCCAGGTATTCCAGCTTTTTACATATTATTTCGCGTGTTTCGGGGCCGTTTTCACCGATGCCTCCGGTAAATACGATGAGGTCAACTCCGTTCATGACGGCCACATAAGCACCTATATATTTCCTGATACGATAATAATACATATTAAGTGCCAGTTGGGCACGTTCGTTTCCCTCATTCCATGCGGCTTCTTCGACATCCCTCATATCATTTGATAATCCGCTGATGCCATACAAGCCGCTTTTTTTATTTATAAGGTTATTGGCATCTTCGATGGTCATATTATTCTTTTTCATGATATGGAGGAGTGCGCCGGCATCTAAATTACCGCTACGTGTGCCCATCATCAGCCCTTCAACGGGAGTAAGACCCATAGAAGTATCGACTGACTTTCCGTTTTTAATTGCAGCTATCGAAGCTCCGTTGCCAAGATGACATGTGATGGCCTTCACCTGGTCTTTTCGCATAAACAAAGCATCACATGCTTTTTCAAATACATAACAATGGCTTGTTCCATGAAAACCATACCTTCGGATTTTATGTTTTTCGTAATATGAGTAAGGCAATGCATACATGTAAGCATGTTTTGGAATAGTTTGGTGAAAAGCCGTATCAAAAACAGCCACCTGCGGCACTTTAGGCAATAACTTTTCAACCGAAATTATTCCGTTAAGATTAGCGGGATTATGTAAAGGAGCGAGTTCACTGTATTGTTCAATACCTTTTTTTACCTCCTCATTCACCAAAACGCTCGAATCAAAAATTTCACCTCCGTGAGCTACCCTGTGACCGACAGCAAAAATATCGTCAAATGAAGAAATGATACCATGATTGGGGTCGGTCAGTGCTTTAAGAATTATTTTAATACCCTCTGCATGTTTTTCAACATCTTTAATCAACATATAGGGTTCTTTTCTTTTCGACTGATGTTTCAATTCACTGTCTTTCAACCCTATTCTTTCGAATACTCCTTTTGCGAGCAGTTCAGCATTATTTGCCATATCTATCAATTGATACTTGATAGACGAGCTTCCGCAATTCAATACCAATATATTCATCTTTTTTATGTTTTAAATTATTTAATGTTTTAAACGCATTACCAATGGATTCACTTATTGTTTTGTGCAGTTTGATTAGCGGTAATGGCCACCAGGTTAACTATATCCTCAACGGAACAACCTCTTGAGAGGTCGTTTACTGGTGCTGCCATACCTTGGAGTACTGGTCCTACAGCTTGTGCTCGTGCAAGACGCTGAACCAGTTTGTATGCTATATTGCCGGCATCAAGGTCGGGAAAAATCAATATATTTGCATTTCCTGTAATAACACTTCCCGGGGCTTTACTCTTTGCAACTTTTTCAACGATAGCCGTATCAGCCTGTAATTCTCCGTCAACGATCAGTTCCGGGTGATTTTCCTTAACTATCCTGGTAGCTTCTGCCACCTTATCGCACAACAGATGTTTTGCGCTACCTTTTGTTGAAAAGCTAAGCATGGCAATACGCGGCTCAAAACCTAATATTGCTTTGGTCGACCGGGCTGTTGAAACAGCAATTTCAGCAAGCTCATCAGCAACAGGTGCAGGATTAACAGCACAATCGGCAAACATGAAAACTCCGTTTTCACCATAAGTTTCGTCACGCATTATCATTATAAATGCACCCGAAACTATATTTACACCTGGCAAAGTTTTTACAACCTGAAAGGCAGGCCTTAAAACATCACCGGTAGCATTAACCGCACCTGCAACTTCACCGTCGGCATCACCATTCTTTATCAACAAAGTAGCAAGATAAAGCGGGTCCTCTACCAGTTTGAAAGCCTCCTCACGACTCAATTCCTTATGTTTCCTTAATTTGTATAAAAGTTCGGCGTAAAGCCCTTTATTTGCATGCGTCAAAGGATCCAATATCGTCGCCTTGTCAATATTTTTAAGATTCAGACTTTTTGCCGATTTTCCTATTTCCGATGGATTACCCAGTAAAGTTATACGGGCTATGCCCTCATCAAGAATCTTATCTGCAGCCCTGAGTGTCCTTTCTTCAGCACCCTCAGGTAAAACAATCCGCCTGTTCAGTTCCCTGGCTTTTTCTTTTATTGAATTTAATAATTCCATATTATTATAGCTGGTTTGCTTTAATATGTATAAATCAGATACAAAATTATGATTTATTTGTTTGTGGGCAAAACAAAAGAACTAACCGGAATATCTTTTTGTGATTTTTTATAATATCTGAATGGTACTTATTTTATTTAAATGTTTGTTGATGGTACTGACAAAAACCATAATTAGATTAACTTTGCAGTGGTTTTCAAATAGCGGCAGCAATACATAGCACAGTGTCATTTTCTGCCAATTAAGAACATTACAAAAACCGTCATGGGGTTAAAATTAAAAGACATACCGGTATCATTTCAAAAGGGTAATAATATTTTTGAATTTTCTTTGCAGTTACAGCAGGAAATTTCACCCCAAAGTTTTGATAGCATATCTTTAAGGCAAGTTGGCAGCGAAAATCAGTTAAATACTCAGGACACCGTTCTTACTCCCGGCAATGTTAAGCCACCTGTTATTGAACACGGGCAGGTAGATGACAAAGAACAAGATACAATACCGGAATTTGACGAATCTGCAGTAGAAAAATCCGTTATCCCTGAGGATGCTGATACGGTTTCCGGCAAAGGAGTAATTCAGGATAAAGCCGAAACGGATTTGCATGATTTAGAGGAATCAGGTGAAATTGCTTACCAGCACCAACAAACCGATTCAGATCAGTATGAAAAAGCCGGCTTTGAATATTTTGAAAAACCGGACAATGTCATTATACCATATGACCCTGCTGTGAAATATTTCGGAAAACATCATCTCGAACCGCAAAACCCGGTTACCATGATTGATAAAGCCCCTTCCAATGATTGGGCGTTTCCGGTTATGGTCTTCAGCCTGCTGATGATAGCATTTGTCAAGTATTTTTTCTACAACCGTTTAAAAGAATTCGTTTTTGCCTTGTTTGCAACACGTTTCTTTTACCAGATGGAACGCAAAGGAAACATTTTCAGAGAGTGGATATCAATTATGCTGGTTTTAAATTTTCTGGTGGTTTTTTCACTTCTTATATGGCAAACTTTAGACCATTTATCTGCCACCAAAAACATATCTTTCTCAAGACCTTTACAAATAATGATTATTGTTCTTTTGATGGCAGCCTGCTTTCTTTTTGTCAAATATTATTTTATAAGATTACTGGGTTGGGTTTTTAAGACTTATTATGTGTCGGATGCTTATTTCAATAACATTATCGTTTTTAATATGCTGATAGGGGTAGTCTTGATACCTTTTGTTCATATAAACATATATATTGCCTCCGGTTTTCTGTTATATGCATCATGGGTAATCTTTGCCGTGGCCAATTTGTTTAAAATTATCAGAGGTTTGTATCTTGCATATAATACAGCACAATTTTCAGGTTATTATTTATTTTTGTATATTTGTGGCGTTGAATTAGCCCCCTTGCTTATAATTGCAAGATTTTCAGCTAATTATTTAAACATAGTATAAAGTTGGATCAAGGCACGGCAATTATTTACAAAATTTTATAAATATATATTAATAAATTTTCCGGCAACATTTCTATTTTGTGTAATTGCGAAAAATAAACCAAAACTTTCGAAACCGTGAAAATAAAAAAGGTATTAGTTTCACAACCGGAGCCAGAAGATAGCGAAAAGTCACCTTTCAATGATCTTTCCGAACAATTCAATCTTGATATTTCTTTTCGCAAATTCATAAGGATTGAAAGTATAGGCACTAAAGAATTCCGAACACAAAGGATACATATACCCGATTATACTGCAATAATTTTCACATCAAAAAATGCCGTGGATCATTTTTTCGGGCTTTGTGAGGAGCTGCGTATTCAGATAGCAGATTCAATGAAATATTTCTGCACATCCGAAGCAATAGCTCTCTATTTGCAGAAATATATCCAGTACAGGAAACGCAAGATCTTTTTTGGAAAAAACAATTTTGATGATCTGCTTGATATTATAAAGAAGCATAAAAATGAGAGATTTGTTTTCCCATGTGCCGAGAATCATAAAAAAGATATACCCCAGCGATTATCGCAGGAAAAGATAAAATTTGTCTCTGCACCTATTTACCGTACTGTTTCTGAAAACCTGTCAGATTTGGATATTGATCAATTTGATATGCTTGTCTTTTTCAGTCCTTTCGGGATCAAATCATTAATGGAAAATTTTCCAGGATTCAAACAGGGAAACAAATTAATAGCTGCTTTCGGGCATATCACGGCAAATGCCGTTAAGGAAGCAAGACTAAAACCCAATATTCTGGCACCTACAAAAACAGCACCTTCAATGACAATGGCAATTGAAGAATACCTGAAAGACCAAAACAAGTAATTCTCGTGTATCCGGATCTTATTTTTCAGCATCTTCATTGTTTCTGATTTTTTTAATATGGCTGCAATAAACCGATTTAGTAAAAGTGAGCGACTATATAATTACAAGCTGAAAAAACTTCTTTTTAGGAGCGGCAAAAGTTTTAAGGTTTATCCTTTCAGGATCCATTGGCATATTATATCAAAAGAAAATTTTTTATATAAAAGATCGCCTGAAATTAAAGCTTCAATTCCCTGGGATGAAAGGAGCTATGCATACAAAAAAACACAATATGACTTAGCAGGAAATGCTTTACCCCGAAGTGCCGTTTTTTTTTATCCGGCTAAGATAATATTTTCCGTTCCGGGAAAAAGAATAAAAAAAGCAACCGACAGAAACTATATAAAACGATTGGTCAAAGAGGCATATCGTAAAAACAAAACCTTTTTTTATTCGTTTTTAAGGAAAAAGAGATTAAACGTTCTGGCAACATTCAGCTATATTGGTTCTGAAAAACCTGACGCAAATCAGATTGAACAAAAATTATTGTTATCTTTACAATATCTGATTGAAGAGATTGTATCCGAGACAAAGAGCAAAAGGGATATTTACCATAAATGAGCTATATTGAAAAAATACCGTCACTCATTTTGATTGGTTTGATTAAATTATACAGGGGAGCTATTTCTCCGTATTTGATGCCATCTTGCAGATATCAGCCCACTTGTTCTCAATATGGCATTGATGCTGTCAAAAAATATGGTTTTTTAAAGGGTGGATGGCTTACTTTACGCAGATTTGCTTCCTGCCATCCATGGGGTGGTTCGGGCTTTGACCCGGTACCATAAGGCTGAAAAATGAAACCCTCATCCACCGGATTTTACAAAAACAGATGAACAAAAAATGAGGGGCGGCATTGATTTAGAACTAAAAACATTAAAATTGACAAGTATATTATCAGAAATCAGGGGTTTAAATATATTTTATACGAATAAAATTATCTGATTGAGCAAAAAGAGTAATATTTTAATACAAATAATATAAATAACTGAAAAATGAAAACCATATTCAAATCAAAAAGCAATATAAAGAAGTTTATAGTATCCGTATCGTTGGTTTTGGTTTTATTAATGTCGGGTGGTTTTGGCGGCAAGGATTTTGAGATAGCCAAACATTTCGACATATTTGCGACACTTTACAGGGAGCTTTATATAAACTATATTGAGGAGATAAATACGTCAGAGCTTTTTCAGGCGGGCATAAATGAAATGTTGAATACGCTTGATCCTTACACCAATTTTATTTCTGAGTCGGAGATAGAGGATTACCGTTTGATGACCACTGGTCAGTACGGGGGCATAGGTGCATTGGTTGGCATGCGTGATTCAAAGATAGTCATAACCGAGCCCTATGAAGGTTTTCCTGCTCATGAGGCGGGTTTGAAAGCCGGAGACGTCATACTTGAGATAAACAATCAATCTGCCATGAGTCGTACTTCAGAAGAGATTGCCAATATATTGAAGGGGCAGCCCGGCACTACTGTTGAAATGCTTATCAGCCGCGAAAATGAACCTGAACCTTTCAGGGTTTCGATAAAACGCGAGGTTATCAGAATAGATAACATACCCTATTACGGCGTTCTGGAGAATAAAACCGGTTACATAAAGCTAACCAATTTCACACAAAATGCAGGCAGGGAAGTGCGCGAAGCTTTTAACGACCTGCGCGAAAATCATGGTATAGAACGCATTATTCTTGATATTCGCGACAATGGCGGCGGGCTGTTAAATGAAGCCGTTAACATAACAAACCTGTTTATTGAAAGGAATAATAAAATTGTCAGCACAAGGGGACGTCTTGAAGAACGCAACACTACTCATCATACACTCAATCATCCCGTTGATCCGGAAATTCCGCTGGTAATCCTTGTCAACAGACAAAGCGCCTCAGCCTCCGAAATTGTTGCCGGCGCATTACAAGACTACGACAGGGGAGTTATAATGGGCGAAAGGACTTTTGGCAAAGGATTGGTGCAAAACATAATTCCACTTAGCTATAACACACAACTAAAAGTTACTGTTGCCGAATATCTTATTCCAAGCGGCAGAAGCATACAGGCTATAGACTATGCCGTCAGGCATGATGACGGCAGTGTATCAAGAATACCCGATTCACTTAAAACCCCTTTTGAAACCAAAGATGGCAGGGTCGTTTATGACGGCGGCGGCATTGAACCTGATGTTAAAATAGAACCGCCTGTATTGAGCAATATATCGAAAGCCTTGCTGACAGAATTCCTGATATTCAATTTCGCAACAAAGTTCCACAGAAACAATCCTGAAATAGCCAATGCAAAAGACTTCGAAATAACATCCGCAATATACAACGATTTCCTTGACTTCATCTCCGACAAGGATTACGAATATGAAAATGAAAGTGAAAAGAAGCTAAGAGAACTAAAAGAAGCATTGAAGAAAGATGAGTATTATGAATACTTTAAAGGACACGTTTCGGAATTTCAAACCTTGATATCCGATAAAAAAAGCCAGGACCTTGAAATATTCCGCGATGAGATCGAACGACTTTTACTGCTTGAGATCGTACCGCGTTATTATTACCAGCGTGGACGCGTAGAAGCATCATTGTCTGAAGACAGGATCATCGCCAAAGCCATTGAAGTGCTTTATGATGAAGAGAAATACGACAATATCCTGTCGGCTGCCGATACAGAGGATTTACACAGGAATTAACAGATCTCAGAATAGTGAAAAGTGACGGGTAACGGGTATATTAAGGATTTTACCTGTTACCCGTTGATGGTTTACAGTATTAAGAGAAAACATTTTTAGCGCCCTGTAAATAAGGCAGTGTGTTGGAACATTATGCTTTTTCCCGTTTAGAAATTAAAAACATTAACCGATGAAAAAACTGACAAAAATTGTAGCAACGATATCCGACATCAATTGTGAGGTTGACTTTCTTGAACGTTTGTATAAGGCGGGAATGAATGCCGTTAGGTTTAATACGGCTCATCAGACGCCGGAAAATACTTTAAAGGCTGTTCGTAATGTAAAGCAGGTAAGCAACAAAATTCCAATGTTGCTTGACACAAAAGGACCTGAGATCCGGACCTCAAAAGGCGACGATATAAGGGTAAATAAAGATGATCTTATCAACATAAGCGGCGAGCCGGGCGGGCATTCACGAAACCGCAACCTTTACGTAACATATAAAGACATTGCCAAAGATATTGAAACCGGCGGAAAAATTTTAATTGACGATGGTGATATTTCCCTGACTGTGGTTGAGAAACACCCTTCATACTTGGTATGTAAAACAGAAAACAGCGGTATTATAGAACCCCGAAAAAGCGTTAACCTGCCCGGTATACCGGTCAGACTTCCCGCCCTGTCGGATAAAGACCGTGAATATATTGATTTTGCTATCAGACATGATATTGATTTTATAGCACATTCATTTGTTCGTTCCAGTGAAGATGTGATGGAAATACAAAAAATCCTTGATCGTCATAACAGCAAAATAAAGATAATTGCCAAGATAGAAAATCAGCAAGGCATTAACAATATAGATGAAATTTTAAAAAATGTTTACGGAATAATGGTAGCACGGGGGGATCTGGCAATAGAGATTCCTGCAGAGAAAATACCCGTTATTCAGCGCAATCTTGTTAAGAAATGTATGCGTAACAAAAAAGCCGTAATAATAGCCACACAGGTATTGCACAGTATGATAAAAAACCCTCGGCCAACACGTGCCGAAGTTACTGATATAGCAAATGCCGTGTTTACCGGTACCGATGCAATTATGCTCAGCGGTGAAACGGCCTATGGCAAATATCCGGTTGAAGCAGTTCAGATGATGACCAAAACAATTATCGAAGCTGAAGCTAATATACCATTTATACGCGAACATAAAGTGTTGCCACACGATAATGAGATCTCGGTGTTCCTTTCAAAAACCGCTGTCAATGCTTATGACAAGCTTAAGACAAAAGCAATAATTACCGATACCGACACGGGAAAAACCGCGAGATATCTTGCTGCTTTCAGAGGCCCTGTGCCAATATATGCCCAAAGTTATGAAAAAAGAGTTATGAGAGAACTGGGGCTTATCTTTGGCGTTTTAGCTGACTATATGGATGTGGAAACATCAAAAAAAGATTTTATCCGCGCCACACTTAATAATTTGTTTGAAATCAAGGAAGTACGATACAATGACCTTATAGCGCTGCTGGCAGGTAATTTCGGCAAAAAAGCCGGACCCTCATTTGTAGAAATAAGTACAGTTAAAAATATGCTGTCGTAAAATATGCCCTGAACGTATATAAAAAAAGCCTATTGCCAGCGAAGAGTTTTGATCAGATAGTCAATATCTTCTTTCAGAAAATCTATTACCGGGGCAAGACTGTCGTTATTGGGTGTAATATTAAAATATAAAGCTCCCCTTAAAAAATGATCAACACTATCGGTTACAAAAAACTGGATTGTTGAAGCTACTTCCGTTCCTTCTATATAATAAACCATGCCATATACGGATGTTTCGGGGATCATGACAAGCTCTTCGTTTATTGCAGTGGCCTTTGGTATCTGTTTATTGGTGAAGCTTCTTGCATCTTCAGTATATTCATTTAAATTTTCTTTCATGCCTGATACCGGCTTATAAGTGATATGAACGGTCGCATCAAAACGCGGAAAATCCAGATCAATCCAGTAAGGCTCTGAACTTTTTCTTTCGTCAGGTAGTATATGACCATATACAGGATATTCGAAAAAATAAGGATAAGTAGTGTCAAACTGATGATAGGCTTTTTCAGGCAAATCGATCCTGAAAAAACCACGACGCTTCGGACTGTAATCAGAATCGCATGAAACGAAAATTAACGGCAAACTAAAAAATAAAAATAAAAGTATTGTAAGTCGATTTTGCATTATAAAACATCCCTTTTTACAAAACATAAACTGTTTTATGGTTTTCCGAAAACAGCTTCCATTAATCAAACATCATAATTATGTAATCCGACCCGAATAGAATTTATTTAATGTTCTGAATTTTAATAATATATATTTGTTAAAACTCATATTATCAATTCTGATGTCATTGAAACGGGCAAAGAGTAACGGGTGAAGAGTAGCCGGTAATCGACAACCTATAAGCTTAAAGCTTTTAACTTATAACCTTTCAACCTGTTGACTCATTATCTTAATTACACAATCATTAAATTACGCATCACTTGTCAATATTATTCATCTGCTTTTTAGACCTTAGTAAATGAAGGTTTCATTCATTAAAATAATCGCAACCTATTCACATTTATTGTTTGTCAACAAATAATTTTTACTGCTGTTTTTTGATTTTTACTTTTATACGTTTTATTCTTCTCTGGTCAACTGCTTCGATTGCAAACTCCATATTTTTGAAGTTAATTTTTTCACCGCGTCGCGGCAGCTCTTTTTTTATTTCAAGGATCAAGCCTGCCAGGGTATCGGCATCACCCTTTATGAGCTCAAAATCTTCATATTTTACGCCTGTGATCTTACAAAAGTCGTTTAGCAAGGTCTTCCCTTCAAAAACATAATTGGAATCATCGATTTTTGAATATATGGATTCTTCAATATCAAACTCATCGGTAATTTCTCCGACAATTTCTTCAATGATATCCTCAAGTGTAATTATGCCTGATGTGCCGCCATATTCATCGACAACTACGGCTAGATGGATTTTTTTTTCCTGAAATTCCTTCAAAAGATCACTGATCTTTTTGCTTTCCGGAACAAAAAAGCAATTTCGCAGGAGCTTTTGCCACTTGAATTTTTTTTCTTTTTTATCAAGATAGGGTAAAAGGTCTTTGATATAGAGTACACCGGTTACATTATCGAAATTTTCCCTGTAAACCGGTATTCTGCTGTATCCTGCTCCTGCAATGATTTCCAAAAGCTTGTCAAAAGTCGTGTTGAATTCAACCGAAACCACATCCATGCGAGGTCTCATAATTTCACGGGCATAAATATTGCCAAACTGAACTATGCCCCGTAATATCTTTTTATCTTCCTCCGATGTTTTTTCATCAGATGCTATTTCCAATGCATGCGACAATTCTTTCATGCTAATGCTCCGGTTATTTTTTGCAAGCCTGTTATCAATAAAATTTGTTGATTTTATCAGTAGTGAGCTGAAAGGGTAAAAAAGTTTCCGGCAAAAAATAAGCGGAGCTGTCATAAAGCCGGCAAAACGCATAGGATATTGTGCCGCATAGATCTTGGGTAAAACCTCAGCAAACAAAAGGATAATAAATGTAATCAAGATAACCTGTAAAATAAATGCTACTAGGGGATGAAAGGTAAAATCAAATAATAAGGCTAACCTGCGGCTAACAAAAAACGATAAAATAATTACAGCAATATTTAAAAAATTATTTGCTATCAATATTGTTGCAAGCAAACGTTTCGGACGCTCGAGCAAGCCGAGCAAACGTTTTGAATTCAGAGTGCCTTTTTCTCTTAAAACATCAATCTCCTTGGTTTTCAACGAAAAAAAAGCTACCTCCGATCCTGAAACCATCGCTGAAAAAAAAAGCAATAGCAATATCAGGGCAAAGCCCGTAATAATCCCCGGTGATAATCCATGAAAAGATAAGACAGGACCCTGTAAAATGAATAAAAATAAATCAGACGTGTCTTCCAAGTTAATTAATAGTTTATTATGTATGCAAATTTAATAATTTTTAATGCAACCTTTTTCAATTAAATCACTGGTGTTCAAATAAAATTTTAATTAATAAATACCAATACAAAAAATCTTTTATAAAGTATATTAAATTCAGGACTCATTTATTACTTTTACGTTAGCCATGAAACTATGGTAAAGAAATATTAACCATCCGTATCACTCAGAGTCGTTCATAAAGTTGCGCAGAGAAAGAAACAAGTATACACTCAAGTTACTTAAATCATTCTGATATTATTCTTTTTGTTACACTGTGCATAACTACCTGTTATTCTGTGGTAAATTAACCACCGAAACAATAGCCCAACTCTAATTTTCTGATGATGATGCTTTTTTCTTTTTCTCCACAAAAAGAGAATAAATTAAACCGGTCAGATCAATATTTAGAGCAGGCGGAACAGATTTTACAAAAACCAGTAATACAAGCGGGAAAAAAGCCGGGTTAAACCCCTGGGGTATCCATTGCCAAAACAATATCAGCAATGCCGACAATAACATTACAAATTTAAAATACCATCTTGAAAAGTTGTTTATTGTTCTGAAATGATATTTGTAGAAAAAGCAGATATGGGTTGGCAAAGACCATAAAAGGTTCATGTTGCTGTTTGCAGCCTCATGTTCGGAGACGAACCACAGAAATATTATAAGCAGTCCGTTGATGCACAATGCGGTAAAAAAGAGCATATCAAAAATGCGGGCACTGTATTTGTTTAACATACTGAATATTCCTATGGCGAATATCAGCCAGCACACAAGTTTAGGGTTTATAGGGTGTGGTGGCTGGTGGGGCCATCCTTTTTCGAGCAGCACACGATGTTCGCCGACCAGCGGTCTGCCGTCGGCCATTTTTGCCATGGCAAAAGCAATAAACATCTCGTCGGGCAGAAACATATATTCGTAACGTGTTGCAACTTTATCAGCCGGCAAACCGAGAGCTATGTCAATCCCGAACTTGCTCCAAGGCATGTTTTCAAGGTATGGTGCCAGCAATTGACGAAACGACCTGCGATCAATATCATAAGGATCCTCATACCATTCTACCGCTACATGATCATCAATTACGTCCCTGATACGCGTTGCACAATTGTCGTAAAAAAAATCGTACCGGTAATACCTGTTCTCAGGTAATGCATTTTCCTGTAAAAATTCGAATATCCTTTGTTTTTCCTGCCGGTTAAGTTCGAGAACTTGCTCATATATAGCACGCCCCTCACGGCGGTACGACGGCTCATAATATTTGTAAGTACTAACCGACAACTTGTACATCAAACGTCCGCGAACAAATTTCAAGTAAAAGTTGGGCGTATCAAAGTCAAATGTTCCGTAATTATATACCAGGTCAATATTGTTTTCGGGATCGTTAACACGCAATGCGCTGTGCCCGAAAACAGAATATAAATCCTCACCAGGCGTGGCAGTAAGCATGGTTAATTCTGCCTTATCCGAAAGAACTATATTGCTGTTGCCGCCATTGGCAACAACAACTGCATAACAAAAAAAAATCAAAATGAATGTGAATCCTTTTTTTGATAATTCAGAATTAAATAAACTTGACATTTTTTTTCTGTTGTGGTTTTACAAAAATATAATTTCCGTGAAATTAATATAAAACCAGGAAACATTAATCGAAAATAAAAAAGCAAATTTAACGGTTTCAGCAAATACCAGGAGTTTTGATGTAAGAAATTGTAAAAACAAGAGTATCATTTGTTGAGATCAATATGTATTGTCGGGGCAGGGTTTCAAGTCGTACCCCTGACAATTGGTGATTTTACTTTTGCAATTTACTGCGTTCCGGCCGTTAAAAAAGACGATGCTAACCGCAAGAGTCGCGAAGGTGCTAAGAAAAGTGGGAAAGCATGCAGATGTTTTAAAAACAACATCAAGATTTTCAAATGATAGAACTTTCAACCACTTAAACACTGTGTAAAAGCATTGTTTGAGCCTGATTTTTTGCTGCTTTTTTATCTAAGGAAAAAGTAGAAGAGATTTTTTATTTTCCAGCTATTTCTACTTTATCTTTCTTAAAGCTTTAATCCTTGAAGATTTACGATGGCTGTGGATAATGCCAAGTATGACAATTTCAGCAGGTTTTATTTTATAGACAACAAACCAGCTATGGCAAACGGCTTTTCGGTAAATTTTGTTTTTGGTTGGTATTTCTTAACATTCTCTGAAAGTGAGAGGGTTCTTTTCAATGCGTTCGATGGTCTTGAAAATTTCATCACCAACACGGATAGCATTCAGAGGTTCATGACGGATATAAGCAATATAACCGGTAATATAATCAATATTTTGTAATGCGTGTTTGGTTATCCTTATGGAATATTTTTTCGGAGCTTCTCCTTTTGACCTGCCCATCTTTGATTTGCTTCAGTTAAACTTACTGTAGGTGAGTTCTCGGCATATTCAACCCATTTTTTAAAATCTTCAACGCTTATAGGTTTACCTGGCAAAGAATATAAATTAGTATCGGGTTCTTTAACAATTCTAATTAAGTTTTTATTTTCCAAATAATGTAAAGCTTTTAACGAGTTGTTGCCTGTAAGCTCTATTGTTAGTATTCTCATAGTTGTTATGTTTTCATGTTAATAAACTCAACAATTTTATAATTGCTGAGTTAAAGACATACAATATTTTACTTCAAAATTATTACAAAAAGTTTTACTCTGCATTAAATAGTTAATAACAAAAATAATAAAAAAGTCTTTGTTAAACAACTTTACAAGTTTTTTTAATTCTATAAATCCTTTTATAAATAGCGGGTATTAATAATCATAACAACAATTCACCATTCATCCTTTGCAAGCACGTGCGCGCCGGCCCGCCCAAACAGCGGGCTGTCCCGACTTTTTGTCGGGATGAATGCGATAAGGCTTATAATTGCGCCCAAGTGGTTTACCCATCTTTGGCTGCAATTCTTGCCTTATCGCAGGGCGGGTGGCCGCATTGTTTGGGCTTGATTGCTGTCCCGCAC
>PWJZ01000045.1 GCA_003559855.1 Bacteroidales bacterium | reverse complement strand
TTTTTTAGATATTTTATTTTTAAACAGAAGGTTTTGAAGAAATATTGCGGGGTGGAGCAGAGGTAGCTCGTCGGGCTCATAACCCGAAGGTCGCAAGTTCGAATCTTGCCCCCGCTACTAATTAAAAACCCTGTAAGTATAGTGCTTGCAGGGTTTTTTTATAACATCTATTTTATAAACAAACAAAAAAACATAAGGGAACAGAGGATTTTTAACCCGGCAAATTAATAATATTACTATTTTTAATGGCTGTTAATAAACATTAAAAACATAATATTATGAAAAAGAGAGTGCGTGAATCTGCTTCTCCGGGAGCTGTATATGGCTTAGGTCTTATTGGGGCTGCAATTTATTTTATTTCGCAGGCAACTGGTTTCTGGACCGGTGTTTTGGGTTTTTTGAAAGCCTTGGTATGGCCGGTTTTCCTTGTTTACGATGCTTTTAAATTTTTAGGGTTGCAATGAACGGTTTTCATTTATTGAATTTTTAACAATAGCTTAATTTACAATTTAAAGTATGTGATTACATATTGATTGCCGGGAGAAGTGCATATCTTTAACGGTTATTAGTGAAATTGGGAATAATATTAATACAGTTTCAGGAATTAATAAAGGAAAATTTGTTAACTTTGCATAGCCTTTTGCCCAGGTGGTGGAATTGGCAGACACGCTACTTTGAGGGGGTAGTGACCGTTAAGGTCGTGCAAGTTCGAGTCTTGTCCTGGGCACAATTACTAATAAACTTCAAAAAACAAGCTACAAATAACAAAAGAAAATACCGAATTCTGATTATTCAAATTTTCAAACCCGTATTGTTTTGGTCATTAAGATTTTGAAAATTGGAATTTATTTACTCACATAGTGTTTTATTTTTTTGTGTTTACCGAATAATCGGAACTCGCTTTACTCGGTTGTAATTTGTAATTTGGGATTTGTTATTTCGGGTCTGTCGTGTGAAATAGTTCAGCGTAATATTATATAGTGACATTAGTTTAGAATATTATTTAATGCCCGGATGGCGGAATTGGTAGACGCGCTAGTTTCAGGGACTAGTGTTGGCAACAACGTGCAGGTTCGAGTCCTGTTCCGGGCACTCCACTGATATAACAGACATTAGCAATAGACCTATTTAGGGATAAGGTCTTATCTTGTTTAACCGGGTTGTCAGCGGTTTTTATTTCAGCATATCAATTATATTTTCAAGCTTGCCATTAACTTCTGCAACTTCAAGGTCAAGAATGTATACAATAAGCGGATATATATCTACTACATTGAAAGGCGGGTGAACATGATTTTCTTTAAATGCCGGGCCTATAGCATAAAAGATCGTTTGCATATCTTTCATTTCACTGTCCCAGCCATGTGAGCCGCCGGTGTAATATGAACCAGTGGGCTCACCCCATCCGACACTCCACGTTGAATCTGCCAGAACGATCATATCCATAACTCTCGGGTTGTTGCCGTAATTAAAACGCGCAGGTATTTCATCCCTTTTCCACACACTTATGTTTTCAACGGTTTTCAGGATATTGTATATAGTGTCGGTATATTCTTCTTTCGGTTGCAGATTCAACAGTGGATTTCCGCCGTGCGTCCTTTCAAACCAGTTACGATCAACATACCCGGTCATATCAACATACCTTTCGGGTGTTATCTCTGTCATGCCGTGATCAGATGTTACTATAAGATTTATATTGTATTGTGACGGAAATTTATTCAGCCTGTTAATCAAATCTCCTACAAGGCTGTCAAGATATTTAACGATGCTGTCAATAGCCGGGTGTTCAGGGCCGTAATTATGTCCGCTTCTGTCGGGCTCATTGAAATAGAGTGTAATAAGCTGTGGCCGTTTGTCAGAAGGAAGCTCAAGCCAGCTTATAACCTTATCAATACGGTCTTCAAACGGAACTGTAACATCATATGACTTCCAGTATGTAGGTCGGATACCTTTTATGGGCGCTTCAGAACCGACCCAAAAATAAGAGGCTGTCGTAATATCTTGTTTTTCAGCAGTTACCCAAATTGGTTCACCACCATAAAAATCAGCATTGATGATCGACGACATGTCTCCTAATCTGTATGTGGCATCAAGCTCCGGACAGTAAAAATTATTGTCAACAATGCCATGATTATCAGGATAAAGACCCGTGGCAATAGAATAGTGATTGGGAAATGTTTTGGTTGGAAAAACAGGCTCAAGATGTTTTGCCCTTACACCATTCAAGGCAATATAATCTAAACCGGGTGTTTCAACCCTTTCGGCATAATCCCATCTGAAACCATCAATCGAGAGCATTATTACATAAGTATCGGCCGATTTGCCGGTAATGGTCCTCGATGTGCATGAAGTAAATAATACCACAGCTAAAATCACTGTGAAAAGCATACATGTATAAAAATGTCTTAACATAGCTATGTCTTTATAATACAAATACCTGTTCTGTTTGCTAAATATACATAAAAAAGGCGTATGCATAGTTTTTTTATTCGAAAACCACAAAATGCAATAATAAGAATAATTTCAATAAAAGTATCGCAGGATGCAAGCTGAATTATAAAGTATTGCAATTTTAACGATTAGCTGATAAAACGAATTTAATTGCATAAAACGAATTTCTTTAATAAGTTTAGTGTTATTGACAGATATGTGTAAATTGTCGGGGTTTTTTCAGGATGTTTAATATTCATTATTTTTTCCGGGCTCTTTTTTTGAAATCCTGATATTTACTTATAGCGATTTGGCTCAATGATAATGATATTTTTTACATTTGCATCAAAAGTTTCATAAATATTAATATATGTTTGTCAGCGAAACAAAATTGCGTGTCAGGTATAGTGAAACGGATCAAATGGGTGTGGTCTATTACGGCAATTATGCTCAATATTATGAAGTAGGCAGGGTAGAAGCAATGCGTGAGTTAAGCACCAGTTATTCTGAAATGGAAAAAAGAGGGATTGCTATGCCTATACTTTCTATGAATTGTAAATACATAAGGCCGGCTCAATATGATGATCTGCTGATCATCAGGACAACCATTGCCGATATGCCTGCAACAAGAATCAGGTTTGATTATGAAATTTTTGATGAAAAAGGCAATTTGTTGAACATTGGCGAAACTACACTTGTTTTTGTTGATAAGGTAACATTCAAGCCTTGCAGGTCTCCGAAATGGTTTACAGAGCTTTTAAAAAAAAGGTTTTGCGAAAGATAGGTTATTGTTGAGAAAATATTTTAAACCAATTGTTAAAAAAACACCGTTATATAAAGAGTTTGATTTTTTGTTTGGCTTTTCGGGTTTGTTTTATTTTAGTAATAAGTGTAATTATAGTGGCATTATGGAAATATATTTGGGAAAAAATCAAAAGGTAACAGCACGTTATAAAGGATTTGATATTGAAACAGACCAGCCTGTGAAAGCGGGTGGTGATAATGAACATCCGTCGCCGTTTGATCTGTTTTTGGTTTCAATAGGTACTTGTGCAGGTCTTTATGTGAAATCATTTTGCAGGCAGCGCAAAATTTCCGATTCTGACATTAAGCTCAGACTTGAAAAACAGCGTAACAAAAAAACCGGTATGATAGAAAAAATTGATATTACCGTTTTTTTACCCCCGGAATTTCCGGAAAAATATCGCGAAGCGGTTATTAAGGCTGCAAAACAGTGTGCCGTAAAGAAACATATATTTGAACCGCCCGAGTTTACTTTACGTGCCGAATTTTATGAAGTGTGATGCTCAATTGTGCTAATTTGAATTATAAAAATGGCTATATAGAAATGATGCAAAAAAAGACCCTTATTATCGGTGCAAGTCCTAATCCGTTAAGATATTCCTATAAAGCGGTCAAAAAACTGAAGGAATACAACGTACCTGTTGCGGCAATAGGAAAACATCGAACGCTAATTGATGATGTTGTGGTTGAAACCGCTAAAGAAAAGCAGGATGACATTCATACGGTTTCGATATATTTAAGTTCCGGCAAACAAAAAGAATATATTGACTATGTTTTTGCTCTGCGTCCTCAAAGGATCATATTTAACCCGGGCACCTGCAACCTTTCATTTGAAGAACTTGCAAAAGAGGAAAATATTGAAGTTGTTCATGATTGCACCCTGCGAATGCTTGGGAGCAATGAATTTTAATTAATATTTTTAAAATTTTAATTTTATGAAAAGAAAAGATTTGGGTTTTAACAGCAAACTTATCCATTCGGGGATGTTTGATGATCAATTTGGAAGTGCCACTGTTCCGATATATCAGACATCTACTTTTAGATTTAAAGATGTTGATCATGGTGCGGAGTTATTTGCGGGAAGGTGTGAGGGATATATTTATACACGGATAGGTAATCCGACGCTGTGCTCTTTGGAAGAACTTGTTGCTGATCTTGAAAACGGCTATAAGGGTATAGCGGTAAGTTCCGGCATGGGAGCCGTCAACGTTATATACATGGGATTGCTTGAAAAGGGTGCGCATATGGTTAGCACCGATGCAGTCTATGGCCCTTCAAGAGTGGTAATGGAAAAGCATTATTTCAGGTTTGGTGTCGAAGCCGATTATGTTGATACTACCAATACCGACAATATTATTAATGCCATAAAACCCAATACCAGGGTCATTTTTCTGGAAACCCCGTCAAATCCTACAATGGGTGTTACCGATATGAAAAAGGTGGTTGAAATAGCACGTAGCAGAGGGATAATTACAGTGGTCGACAATACTTTTTGCAGCCCTTACCTGCAAAAACCCCTGGATTTCGGTATTGATGTCGTATTTCATTCTATTACGAAATTTATTAATGGTCATGCCGATATTATTGGAGGTATTATAGTAACCCGTGAAGAAACTATTTATGAACAATTGCGTGATATGATGGTAAACATGGGTTGTAATATGGATCCGCATCAGGCATATATGGTTATAAGAGGCCTGAAAACATTGTCACTGAGGGTTGAACGCTCACAGCAAAATGCCATGAAAATTGCAGAATTCCTGGAGAACCATCCTAAGGTGAAATGGGTGAAATATCCCGGGCTAAAGTCGTACCCGCAATATGATCTCGCAGCAAGACAGATGAACGGTCCCGGTGCTTTACTGGCTTTTGAACTGAATGACGGATATGAAGCCGGAAAAACATTAATGAATAATGTTAAAGTATGTATGCTTGCAGTATCTCTGGGCGGAGTGGAAACCCTTATACAGCATCCGGCATCCATGACTCATTCTAAAATGGATAAACAATCGCGTGAAAAAGCAGGAATCACTGACGGCCTGGTTAGAATATCTGTCGGAATAGAAAATATCGAAGACCTGAAAGGTGATCTGGATAAGGCATTGGCGAAAAAATAAATGTTACCCCGAATTCCGTTCCTTTATATCGGCAAATTACTCTTTATTCTTTATCGCAAAGCTGAGCTTGATTAACAGTTGAAAAGTCTTTGGTTTGTCTTTTTTAGAAAAACCGGTTTATTTTTTTACAATTGCTTAATTTATTATTATATTGTAAGGGTAAGATTTTGCGTTAATTACAAAATCATATTATTATTGGTCAAAATTCTGAAAGCAGGTGAGTAAAATATTGTCAATCATATTATTGTGTTTTTTAGTAATGCCTTTGGTTTCATCAAACGAGAAAGTAGGTGTAGTACTCAGTGGTGGTGGAGCAAAGGGGCTTGCGCATATAGGTGTCTTGAAGGCACTTGAAGAACATGATATACCGATAGACTATATTACAGGCACAAGCATTGGTGCGTTGATAGGTGGAATGTATACCAGCGGTTTTACTATTGATTCGATTATCAGTATTGTAAAAAGTGATGATTTTCAAAACTGGGCTTCAGGTCAGATAGATGAAAAATATAATTATTACTATAAAAAGCAACAGCCAAATGCATCATGGATATCATTACGGTTTAACGTGGATTCGATTTGGCATCCCAGGTTGCCCACAAACCTTATCTCTCCCGTCCAAATGGATTTTGCCGGAATGGTATACTTTTCCGGTGTAAATGTTGCAAGCAACAGGGATTTTGACAGCCTTTACATACCTTTCAGGTCTGTGGCTGCCGACATTGAAAGAAAAAAGCCTGTGGTATTAAGACAGGGAGATGTATATGATGCAATAAGAGCTTCGATTACATATCCGTTTGTGTTCAGACCGATTATGATTGATAACAGGCTCTTATTTGACGGAGGTATTTATAATAATTTTCCCGTTGATGTTATGATACAGGAGTTCAATCCCGATTATATTATCGGAAGCGCTGTTGGTATGGTAGTAAGACCTTTGCGCAGGGATGATATTCGTTCGCAACTGGAAAACCTTGTGGTTTTTCCTACTGATTACGATATTCCCGATACTCTCGGATTTACTATTAGACCGGAAGTACCAGAGGTCGGATTGACCGACTTCAGAAACGCTGATAAATTGATAGAATTGGGTTACGAAGCCGCAATCAATAATATTGAACATATAAGGAATAATATTTCCTTAAAGGTTGATAAAGAAGAACGCAGGAAACGGAGAGAAGCTTTTACAAGCAAAATACCCGACCTGCTTTTTGATGATGTATCTGTTAAAGGCGTTAATCCGAGTCAGGAACAATATATAAGGAACTTATTAATGATAAAGGATGCACCTGTCGATGCAAATACCATTAAACCTTTTTATTTTAAGTTGTTGGCAGAAGACCATATCGAACTTATCAAACCAATGGCTTTGTATAATCAGCAAACAGGATATTATACGCTATGTCTCGATATTAGTGTTGATAAGAGCCTTGTGCTTCAGTTTGGCGGTAATATTTCCTCATCACCTGTAAACCAGGCATATATTGATGCCCAATACCTTTACCTGGGGTATAGAGCATCGACCATTGGAATAAATGCTTATTTCGGCAGGTTTTATTCAAGCATGCATTTAAAAGGGAGAATGGACTTTCCCGGACCTGTTCCGTTTTTTTTTGAAACCTCATTGACAATGAGCTATTACGATTATTTTAAAAGCACAACGGCTTTTTTTGAAGACAGAACCCCATCATATTTGTTGCAGAATTATAATTTTTATGAATTTTTGGCAGGTATTCCTGCCGGCAATAACGGGAAAGTTACCGGTGGAATAACTACAGGGAGAAACCGTGACGATTATTTTCAGGACCATTCTTTTAGCCGCATTGATACTGCCGACAGGACGACACTTGATTTTCTTTCGCCATTTATACATTATGAAAAATATTCGCTAAACTGTAAACAGTTCCCAAACAGGGGCAGCCGGATGCTTGTATCTTTACGCTACATTACAGGTGATGAAAGGCATACCCCGGGATCAACTTCCAAACTTGAAGAGTCGTCAAAAGAGGATCATAAATGGTTTCAGATAAGATTTTTATATGAAGATTATTTCAGAAGATACGGACTTGTGGATCTTGGATTTTACTCCGAGTTATTGCTATCCAACCAGGATTTCTTTTCAAATTATACAAGCACTCTTTTGGCATCACCGGCATTTCGCCATGTGCCACAGACACGAATACACTTTTTGCCAAATTACAGGGCACACAACTACGTGGTTGCAGGACTGAATACTATGGTAAATATTACCGACAACACCGGTGTCAGGATAGGAGGTTACATTTTTCAACCATACCGGCAGATTACAATAGACCCGGAAGATTTTACCGCATACTATAATGAACCGTTTAAAATGCGTTATTTCTTGGGCACGGCTGCAATTGTAGTAAATACGGCGATCGGACCTTTGAGCTTTTCAATGAGCTATTTTGACAGACATGATGAAAAATTTGCTTTTTCACTCGATTTTGGTTACCTGATCTTTCATAATTTGCCGTTAAGGTAAAAAAACAAACGGTGCAGATCGGGAGCCGGTCTTATTGACCGTTCGTCAACCCAATGGCCGTATTTGTTTTTTTACAAGCCAGCAATTCCGATGATCGCTTCTGCCCGGCAAGAAGCCTTGTAAGGCAATAGAACGACATTAATAAACATATAGTTCAATAATATAACGTATCTTTG
The DNA here is from genome assembly GCA_003559855.1 of Bacteroidales bacterium. Lineage (GTDB taxonomy): Bacteria > Bacteroidota > Bacteroidia > Bacteroidales > UBA7960 > PUKZ01. The sequence continues at coordinate 9,608 of PWJZ01000045.1, read as the reverse complement.
TAAAAACAGCTGTCATTAACGCCAAACAGTTGACCGGAATAAATGGAAACCGTTTTTTTAAGAAAAACATAATAAAATCTTTTAAACCCTTTTATAATCAACGAAATAGTTTTATTTTTGAAGGCTGAAATAAAAATTGTATTGTTTTTAAATGCTTTTATCAGTTTGATTCGAAAATATGATAACTCTGGATTAATCTGATAATAGTAATATTATGCGATATCTTCATTAATTAATTATTTAATTAACTCTAACTAACGTATTTGATGGAAAAGAAGGACCAGCTTAACCCTGAAATTAAAACGGAGAATGTCCGTGAAGGGTATGAGAACACTGATCATAAGAAAGAGAATAAAGCAGAAGAAAAGCAATTGACACAACAAAAAAAACCTGTTGAAGAGAGTAAGAAAGTTTCGGTAAAACTTTCCGATAAAGACGATGTGTCCCGGTCGTCAGAGATCCCTGATAATGCTGTTGCATCAGATTCGGATGAATCTGAAACAAAACAGGCTGACACCAAGACGTTAGCTTCACAGGAAGATTCAGCAATCGGGGAAGAAGAAAAACCAGCCCCTAAGCCTGAAGAAGAGCAAGCTGTTGATGATAAAACATTAAAAGAGAAAAAGACAAAGAAGACCGGCGAATCTGCTGTTGAGGATAGTAAAACCGGACGTTCAGCCGGAAAAGAGAAAGGCAATAAGCCGGAAGTTGTGGCTGAAGCTGAGAAGGACAAAACAAAATCTGTTGATAAGCCTGAAGAACCGGAAGAAGAATATCTTACAGAAACTTATTCCGGCTTGTCGAAGAAGGAGCTTGTTGATGCTATTGAGTCTTTAGTGAAAATTGATGATATTGCATACATACGTAAACATATAGGATATATAAAAGTGGCTTTTCGCCGTTTACTGAAAGAAGAGAGCCTTAATGATTATGAAAAAAAGATGGGTGCAGATGCCGAACAGCTTACAGAAGATATTGAAGATCCTTTGGTAACGAGATTTAATAAGGCTTTTGAGCGATATAAAGAAATAAAGACAGTATATGATCAAAATTTTGAAAAACAAAAACAGGATAATCTTGCAGTAAAAAAACAAATTCTTGAAGAACTGCGTGGTCTGATCGAGTCAGATGAAGAGTTGAAGCTTACTTACGACAAGTTTCGTGAACTGCAGGAAAGATGGAAGCAAATAGGGCCGGTACCGCAAAATGCAAAAAATACGCTTTGGAATAATTATCATTTTTTGGTCGAGAAATTCTTTGACAAGGTTAAGATAAACAAAGAATTAAAGGACCTTGATCTTAAAAAGAATCTTGAAGCAAAAACAGAGCTTTGCGAAAAAGCTGAAGAGTTGTTGCTTGAGCCTTCCATAACTAAGTCTTTTCAAAATCTTCAGAAGCTTCATGAAGCCTGGAAAGAGATTGGCCCTGTGCGTAAGGATAAGAAGGATGAAATATGGGAAAGGTTTAAAGCTGCTACCGATAAATTAAATAAACGCAGGTCAGAGTTTTATAAAAATGTCAGGGAAGAACAGGAAAAGAACTATTCGGCAAAACTGGTTCTTTGTGAAAAGGCGGAAGCCATTGTGGAACTTAATCCGGATACACCCAGGAACTGGCAGGAAAACAGCGAAGAAATAAACGAGCTGTTCAGGGTATGGAAAACAATCGGCTTTGCCCCCAGAAATGTTAACAACGAAATATGGAACCGCTTCAGGAAAGCCCTTGATACTTTTTTTAAAAATAAAAAAGAGTTTTTCAAAGCATATAAGGAGCTTCAAAACGAAAACTATAATCAGAAAGTTAACCTTTGCATGCAAGCGGAAGCCCTTAAAGACAACGATGACTGGAAAAAGACCACAGAACAGCTGATTGAATTGCAAAAAGAGTGGAAAAAAACAGGACCCGTACCGGCAAAACTTACCAATAAAATATGGAAACGGTTCAGAAAAGCATGTGATGAATTTTTTGAAAGGAAAGCAGATTATTTTTCCAATATTAATAAACGACAGGAAGATAATCTTAAGAAAAAACGCGAACTTATTGAAAAGATCAAAACTCATAAATATACCAATGACAAAAATGAAAACCTTGAAGTATTGAAAAGTTTTCAGCGCCAGTGGATGGAAATAGGGCATGTGCCTTTAAAGGAAAAGGATAAGTTGCAAAATGAGTTTAGAAAAACCGTTGATGAGCAGTTTGAAAATCTGAAAATAAGTAAAAAGATAAAAAATACCCTGGCCTTCAGAAACAGGATTGAAAACGTTAAAGATACGCCTAATGCGGGCAACATCATAAATAAAGAAAGAACGTTCATCATAAATAAGATAAATAATCTGCAAAATGATATCAATCTTTGGGAAAACAACATCGGATTTTTTGCCTCGTCAAAAAAAGCCGACGTGTTGAAATCTGAATTTCAGAATAAAATTGATAATGCAAAACAAGAACTTGAAATTTTAAAAGAAAAACTTAAGATACTTAAAGAGGTCTGATTGAGACCGGAAAATATTTTATAAATCAAAAACATTAAATTATGAAAAAAATTATAATATTCGTTTTATTTTTATTTTTCACTGTTGCTTCTCATGGTCAAATCAAGTTTGGAGTAAGCGGCGGGGTTAATTTTTCTTATGTGACCCCTGAAGAGGTGACGGTTGGCGATCATACAATTTCAACACTAGATGATTACCATACAGGGTTTCATATTGGCGCATTGACTCAGATATCCCTGCCCAGGCGAATATTCATTCAGCCCGAGATATTATATACGTCTATCGGCAATTATATGGTGATTTATGATGAGGTGGAGGCTCAACGAACAGACTATTTAAGAAAAATTAACCGGCTTGATCTGCCTGTAATGGTCGGACCAAAAATCGGGAATTTACGTTTTGGGTTGGGACCTGTCGGCAGTATTATTATAGGTGAATCATCGGAGCTTGATATCGAGGGAAGTAAAGAGGAATATAGCACGATGACTTTTGGCTTACAGGTTGGTGTTGGCGCTAATATCTCAAATCTTCTTATTGATCTGAAATTTGAAAGTGGACTTACAAGCTTTGGTGATAAAATTACCATCCATGATGAAATGAACAGGTTGGACTCACGTCCGAGGCAGATCATTATCAGCCTCGGAATACTTTTATAGACCTTATCTGAAAGTAATAGCCTTAACCGGTGAAATCCTTGTTACTATGTAGGAAGGCAATATCAGCATAATCATACAGACCGCAAAAGTGCCTGCATTGAGCAGTAGTATGTGAGTGATGTCGAGGTTAATGGGAACTTCCGATACATAATACGATTCCTGGGGCAAGGTTATCAAGCCGGTGTAGTATTGTAATGTGCAAAAAGCCAGGGCTATTAAATTTCCAATCAGAAGTCCTTTTGATATCATAAACCCTGCATTGTAAAGAAATACACGGCTTATGAAACTGTTGCTTGCACCAATGGCTTTCAGAATACCTATAAGACTGGTTTTTTCAAGTACCGATATCAGCAGGGTGGTTATCATGTTTATAACGGCCACTATTACCATTAAAAAGATGATAACATATACGTTCATATCAAGTAATTCCAGCCAGTCGAAAATCTGTGGATATAATTGCGCAATTGTTTGACTGATAAGCCGGTATCCTATTTCTTCGTAAACAAAATCACCCAGCTTCTCCAGGTCGCTATAGTCATCTATCAATACTTCGAAACCTGCCACCTGGTCTTCTTCCCAGTTATTTAACCTTTGAATGTGCCTTATGTCACCGATAACGAATAATTCATCCAATTCTGCCAGCCCGGTTTCATAAATCCCGGCAATATCAAACCGTCGAAGCCTGGGTGGGTCCTGGATAAAATACATGATGACATTGTCTCCTAATTCAAGGTCCAGAAAATTTGCAACCGTTTTTGAAATGATAATATCATTACTGATGTTATTAGTATCAAGTGTGATAGGCTCACCTTCAACCAGCATCTTCTCAAAAAAAGACCAGTCAAAATCATCGCCAATGCCTTTCAGCACAACCCCGTGAATTTCGTCGTAAGCCCTTATTATACCTGCTTTGGTAGCAAATATCTGTATGTGGCTAATGCCGGGAGTTTCTTTTAAATCAGGGTAAAATGGCTGATCTTTACTGATCGGCTGCGGTTCAAATGAAATATTGTAATCAAAATGTGTGATCTGTATATGAGAACCAAAACCAATAGCCTTTTCACGGATCTCCTGTTGGAAACCCGTCACTATGGCTACCGATGAAATCATTACAGCCAACCCAAGCGAAATGCTGATAACCGCAATCTTTTTTACGATACTTGTAAATCGACTGCTTTTTTCACCATGCCCGAAACGTAATGCTATGTAATAAGGAAGATTCAAAGTTCGTAAACTTTTGTGCAAATGTAATATTTTAACGGTTTTCATATCGTTTTATTTATACATTTGAAAATAAAGCCTGATTTTATTTTACCGTGATAGTTAAATTTTATTAATGCAGAATATCTGATGTGAGTTAAACAGCCTGAGCAAAACAAATCAGCGCTTTCTTAATCCGGTAAACTTATAGCCGGGAATAACCCAATGCGTATTGAAATAATAATGAACTATTATTTATTGTTAGTTTGCTAAATAATGATTATCTTTTAGACCCGTTTTTTTAAAACTTTTTATATGGGAAAAACAAAAAACCGTTTTATGTTTTTAATGATTTTATATTTTCGAAAAAATCACAGGCTTTTTAGCGATACGAACCGGTTGGTATTAAAATAATTGATTTAATGTTTAATCAAAAAAACAAGGTATAAATGAACAAAATAGTTTTAAATAGATTAATGGAAGAGCAGGGTTATCCATGTATTTCGGTTTTAATGCCGGCATACCGGACAGCCCCGGAATATCATCAAAACGGGATTTTGCTTAAGAAGCTTATCCGTGAAACGGAAGACAGGCTTGAAAGGGAATTTTCGAAAAAGCAAGTTAAGACTTATATTGATAAGCTTAAAAGTCTTGCTGAAAAAGTTGATATAAGCAGGACTATGGACGGGCTGGCGCTTTTTGTAAACAATAATTTAAGTGAAAAAATTGATCTGCCTTTCCGGATAAAGGAGAGGGTGGTAATTGATAAAACTTTTGCCACACGTGACATTATTATGTCCATTAACAGAGGTATAAGGTACTATACATTGATTTTAAGTATTGAAAAAATACGTTTGTTGCAGTGCTATCGTGATCAGGCAGTTGATATTGAACAAAACGGATTTCCGATATATTCGGGCCTCGAATTTTATGAGTTTCATCCAAGCGATCTTTCCAAGGAAAAGGCAAAGAAAGTGAAGGACTTTTTCAGAAAAGCTTCAAGGGCATTGCGGGAGTTTTATAATGTAGAAAAACAGAGTCTTGTCATTTTGGGTGTAGAGAAGAATCTGGGCTTTTTCAGAGAGGTTGCCGGCTTTGAAGAGCACGTTATCACTACGGTCGAAGGCAGTTATGTCAATGCTACTGCTCACGACATAGGCAAAAAAGTTTGGCCATTGGTTAGAGAAATAATGTCGGAAAAGCGTAATGAATACATTAAGGAGATTGAAAATGCCGTAGGGCAAGGTAAATATGTCAGCGGCCTGACCAATTTATGGCGATTTGCAAATGAAGGGCGCATAGGGCTTTTAGTTGCAGAGGAAAACTATCATCAACCATGCCGCCTTAATGAAGACAATACAATTTCCATTATAGATAAACCCGGGAAAGGAACGATTGATGACGGTGTTGATGAAGCAGCCGAAATTGTTCTGCAGAAAGGAGGAAGAGTTGTATTTGTTGATGACGGATTGCTGAAGGATTACAACAAAATTGCCGCCGTTTTGAGATATTGATGCTTGAAAATTTCAAAGCCGGCAGCCTTTTTACAACAATTATTATCTTTGATTGATTTTTTTCAGTAATACTGTAATAATTAAAATATGCTTATGTAAAGCCTCTCATCCATAAAGTATAAAAAGGATAATGGAATTAGTGAATTTTGCGAAGCCGTACTATTAACAATGTGAGTAACCGGTATTACGACCCAATTGAGTGCAAAAACATTAGGGTTCTATGGATTATGAGTTGATAATGCAAATAATGACTAATATATATTTATTGAAGATAAGGTTTTAAAAATAACTTATACATATGAAAATTCTCAGTTCTGCCCAGATCCGCGAGGTTGACGCTTATACTATTGAAAACGAGCCCGTTGTTTCGATCGATCTGATGGAACGGGCATCTAAAGCTTGTTATAATTGGATAAGGCGTAATATAAAGAAAAAAAAGAAAGTGCAGGTTTTTTGCGGTATGGGCAACAACGGTGGCGACGGTTTGGCTGTTGCCCGAATGCTTGGCGGAACGGGGTATGATGTTACCGTATTTATTATCAGGCATACCAAACAGGGCTCGGAAGATTTCCGGATAAATGAAGCACGGTTGAAAAAAGTGCGGAATGTTAAAATGCATGATATAACCGCTGACGATAAATTGCCAAAGATTGATAAGGAAGCTGTCGTAATTGACGCTATGTTCGGCTCAGGGCTGAAAAGGCCGCTTGAAGGGTTTCCCGCATCAATAGTACATCACATTAATACATCGGAAGCACTTGTTGTGGCTGTTGATTTTCCCAGCGGGCTGTTTTGTGAGGACAACAGTAAAAATATTCATAAAAACATCATTAAAGCCAATTATACACTGACGTTCCAGCTGCCTAAGCTTTCTTTTATGTTTGCTGAAAACAATAAATACACCGGAGAATGGCATATCCTGGATATAGGCTTGCATAAAGGATTTATAAATGATCTTGAAACAAAAAACCATTTTGTTTTAGATGAAGATATCCGTAAGTTTTATAAAAGGCGGGGGAGGTTTTCTCATAAAGGTAATTACGGTCATGGTTTGTTAATAAGCGGCAGTTACGGAAAGGTGGGTGCTGCCATACTCGGTGCCAGGGGTGCGTTGCGCTCAGGCATTGGTTTGATTACCGTCCATATTCCCAAATGCGGATATGAAATTCTGCAGTCAGGCATCCCCGAAGCAATGTGCAGCATTGATGAGAATGAAACCATTTTTACCGGGATAAAAGATACCGGCAGTTTTAATGCAATAGGTATTGGCCCGGGAATAGGCACGGGTAAAGAGACGGCAGCAGGGCTTAAGTTACTTATACAAAACTATGCAGCACCTATGGTTTTTGATGCTGATGCTTTGAATATTCTTGCTGAAAACCTGACGTGGTTGTCTTTTTTACCCAAGGGGTCTATCCTGACGCCACATCCTAAAGAATTTGAGAGGATTGCCGGGAAATGCGGCAACAGTTATGAGCGTATGCAAAGAGCGCTGGAGCTTGCTTTTAAGTACCAGGTATTTATTGTTTTGAAAGGAGCGCATACACTAACTGCTTTTCCCGACGGCAGAGCTTTTTTCAACTCAACAGGCAACCCGGGTATGGCAACAGGTGGCAGCGGCGATGTGCTGACAGGCATAATACTTGGGCTGCTTGCGCAAGGCTACCTGCCCAGCGAAGCAGCAACGGCAGGCGTCTACCTGCACGGACTGGCAGCCGATATCGCAGCACGTCGTAAAGGATATGAAGCGCTTCTGGCAGGGGATATCATCGAACACTATTATAAAGCTGTGAAGAAAGTGTTTTATTAAATATAGCAAATAAATAGCAAGCTAAATCTCACAAAGACAGTCTTCAGCAGGCAGTCGGCAATCTTAGAGCAGCATTTGTCTTTTTGAAGAATAAAAAAATATCATTATCCCGGTTTTGAAAACTTTTAAATGGATCTAGTCAAAGAAAGAGATAACAATATCATAAAAAAGATCATAATTGGAAAGTTGATAATTAAGCTTCTTTTCTTGTGGCTGGCAGATTGTCATAATTAAGTTTAATAGCCAGATCCTTATCTTGTAGATATTCAAAACCGGGATAAGAATTTATGAAATCACCCTCTTATGCGCAAAGTATCAGTCGGATTGAGAGTTGCCGCCCTGTATGAGATCAAACCTACAACCGCCCATACTACAAGGTAAACAAATACTGCGGGGATTATAAATACCAGCCAGTTTGTGTCAGCACGATAGGCAAAGTTTTCCAGCCATCTGTTGATAAAGTACCATGCCGCGGGTAAAGCTAAAAGGTTGGCGATCAAAGCCAGCACACCAAATTCATTGGAGATCAGTTTTATAATATCTCGCACACTGGAGCCCAACACTTTTCTGATCCCTATTTCCCTTGTTCTGGCATTTGCAGTAAACATAGCAAGCCCAATCAAGCCTAATGTTGAAAGGAATATTGCGAGTCCGGCAAATGAACCGACTATATGCATAACTCTTTTATCGTCCTGGTATAGTGATTCGAGACGCTGATCAACGAACGAATAACTTAACGGCCACTGAGGAATTTCAGCCGTCCATATGTTATCCAGGTAATCAAGAACGGTTGATGATTTACCTTCTTTATATCTTACTAGCAAGTTAAACCAGTTTTGAGGATAGTTATCATGGCTTATAAAGAAAACTGTTGGCGTTACTGCATCATGCATTGAAGTGAAATGTATGTCTTCAACCACGCCAATTATTTGTCTTGGTTTTCCATCATAAAAGCCATTAAGAACCATTCCTACAGGGTCATCAACACCAATTCTTGTGGCGGCTGTCTGATTTATCACTGTAGCCATTTCTGTATCGGTTTGCATCCCGGGTGAAAAATTACGCCCCTGAAGAACACGTGTGTCTAATGTTTCGAATAACTCAGTATCGCAAGAGATCACTGCCACATGCATTTGCTTTTGTCCATCATCGGATTCATATGATAAGTTAGCATAGTTGTTTGGCACCACGGTAGGAACATTATGAGAAAGGCTGACATGCTCAACATCTGGATGTTGCAGCAATTGTTCACGCAGCCAAATAGCACGTGAGGAAGACTGACTATCCCATGGATTTTTAATATAAAATAGATTTTCCGAACAATAACCGGGCGATCTGTTGGTAAGAAAACTCATCTGAGAATAAATCATCAGGCTTGCAACTATTAATGCTATTGAAATGGCAAATTGCAAAAGCAGCAATAACTGACGCGTTTTTAGCTGAATGAGTTTGTTACCAATTCCCTTAACACTGGTAATAACACTTCCTCCTTTAATTGCTGTTATAGCTTTGAATCGTGACATTACAAGAGCCGGATAAAAACCTGCAATCAATGGAACAACTATCAGCAAACCTATAACTACCAGGGAAAAACCCGGTGAACCAATAAATTGCTGTGTCATTTGTTTACCGGTAAGATTATTCAATACAGGTAGCATAATTTCAACCAACAGCAAGGCAATTATCATTGCAAAAAATGTAAAAACGAACGTTTCGATTAAAAATAATCTTACCAGTTGCCCGCGATTGGCACCCAAAACCTTCCTGACTCCAACCTCCATACTCCTTCTGATAGCCGCAGCCGTGCTCAAATTGACAAAGTTGAAGCAAGCTAAAAACAAGATCAGTAAAGCCGTAGCCGAAAAAATTAAAACAACATAAATATCGCCCTTACTGGCTATGTCCCAGTCAACATTTTGCGAAAAAAGCCTTACAT
>PWJZ01000130.1 GCA_003559855.1 Bacteroidales bacterium | reverse complement strand
TTCCCGCAGATGTCGCAGATTTTCGCTGATAAATTTAATTGATTATCAGGAATTTATAATCTGCGCATATCAGCGAAATCTGCGGGAAATAATATTTTTGGACTTTTTAGAGTGGACTCAAGATTTATTTCCAAACTTTTCTTCAAAAACAAATTCATTGAAGTCATTTCGTTTTCTTTCTGACAATTCCATTTTCTGCAGGCTTTGCGTAAGTTTGTGATAATTATCGATATATCCTATAGCAAACACTGTCAGGGGCTTATAATCATTGACGAGAGAGAACAGTTTTCTTGCTTTTGCCTTATCAAAGCCGCTCATTTGGTGGACAAACAGCTCTTCGTGCATAGCCTGAAAGGTCAAATGGGCAACGCTTTGACCGGTATCATATTGATATGTATAATTCGGAGCATTTTTCGCGTTTGTTTCTTTTGCCACTGTCAAAATCAAAACCGGTGCCATTTGCAGCACATCTCAAAAGCCCCTGTCAAAGTTCAAATCCTTTTCCGAGATAGAATTCCAGAATTTTCACCTTATAGATATAGTCATATTTTGCCTGTATTGATATTGCTTCTGCCATGCTGGTTCTGGCTTTTGATTCGTTATATTCGATCGGGCTTATCAAACCCATGTTGAATCGTTGTCCGGCATATTTGAAAGATTCTCTGGAAACTTCCAGTGATTTGGCTGCAGCTTCATATTTTTTCAGTGCAGCCACCGCGTCAGCATGTGCCTGCTGAATGATTTTATTAAGTTCGTTGCGATATATTTCATGATTGTGCCGTGCACTTTCAAGTTCAATTATTGCATTGCTGATTCGTGTTCTGGTTTCCCAACCGTTAAAAATGGGTATGTTTAGGCTGACCATAAACATTCTGTTAAAATTGTCTTTTATTTGATCACTATATGGTATACGTTCATAGACCGGCTGCATGATTTCCGTATAAACGGGTTGTTCGGTTTCGTGGACAAACCCGATTTCATGGTATTTACCAGTGGGTTCGGTTGCTACTAATTTCTGTGCTGCTCCGGAATAACCTGTGCCAAGGTTACCCATAATTACCAATGAAGGGCTGCGCATTCCCCTGACTATTGCCAGCTCTTTTTCGGCTATATTAATTCTTTCCTTTGAAGCCATTATCGAAGGTTCGGTATGTAATGACCGTTCATATACCTTTTCGGGTGAATAAAACACTAAACTTTTATCTATTTCAATTTCCGGTCTTATGATCTCAAAATCATGGGCAGGATCAAGATCAAGCAAATGAATAAGTTCAAGGTAAGAAAGATTAAGGTTATTATCAGCCTGGATCAAGAGCATCTTTTCTTCGGCTGCCTGAGCTTCAATTTCCAACAAAGCACTTTTTGCAACGGTACCACCTTCAAGCAGGATTTTCGTTTTTTCCACCTGTTGGTTGATAACATCCAACTGCTCAAGCCTGGTTTCAACTATATCGTGATTATAAAGAATCTGCATGTAAGCTGCCGAAATAGCCAGGATTATGTCATTTTGAAGCTTTTCGGTATCATACCTGAATGCCGTATTAAGTGCAATATTTCGTCGAATATTATTGATATTCTGAAACCCCGAAAAAAGTGTAAAACTTGTACTTGCATAATAATCCTGAAACATCACACGTTCGGTAGCAAATTCATTGGTAAAACGATCTATTGTCCGCCCGTAGTTATAGCCATGCCTGCCAAAGCCATTTATACTGGGCAAAACATTCGCATAGCTTTGCCTGAGATCATTGTAAGTCCTTTGCTCGGCAAGCTTTTGACGTTTAAAATCAAGATTGTTCTCCAAAGCATAGTCTATACATCTGTTCAAATCCCACATGTCCTGTGAATATAATACCTTGGATGATAAAAAAAGACAAACAACAATTTTAAATATTAATTTTGTTTTCATGTGTATAAAATGTATTTAAAGTTCTTATTTCTAATAAAAAAAATATTTGTTAAATCAATATTGTAGTTCTGAAGCTATGGGATCTCTCATGCTTGATCATCCGCTATTATAAGCGTTTGTTGATGACGGTTACATAAAAAATTTATTTTAATTGATTACTTTCTGATTAAACTAATTATCGTTAAAAAATAAGACCATTTGTTAAATTTTCCGGTTTCAATTTGAAAGAAAGGCAGAGGCTTTAAACAACCTCCGCCTTTTACTTAATCAATTAAGCTGCAATTATATTATTTCACAAAACATGCCATTATACATAACACGCTGTATTATCGGCTGTTATGCAGACAAAATGATCTTTAAGAATATTAAAAGGTGTGCGGAATCGAACTGTAAACGCACGCTTTTGAACAGTTATAAAATTTCAATGGAAATTAGCCGTAACAAAATAACACAGACCTGCAGGGGCTTTGTTTTACACCTGCTTTAGCATTATAAAAAGTTAAAAATGAAGTTTTGTGAGCGTTGTCAGGGGCATGTTGTGCCGGTAATATTCAAAAAACAATATGCACATTTCAACCTTTAATCGAGCCCTAATTCTTTTTTTACCATGGGCATAATATCATCGCCGGGGTCGGAATAGAGCAACACCCCGGTACTTGTGTCAAACACATAGTCATAATTATGTTCCTCTGCTACTTTTTCGATAGCGTTACGGGCTTTATCAATAATGGGTCTCAACAATCTTTCCTCTTTTCTCAAAAGGTCTTCCTGTGCAGATTCCTGGAATTCCAGTATTCGCTCCTGCAAACTGGCGAGTTCTCTCTGCCGGGAGTGTCTGATCAATTCCGATTCATCTTCATCGGCCAGAAACTCCTGGTATTTTTGCTGGAATTCGTTTTGCATTGAAACAAACTTATTTTCAAGCTGTCGCGCATATCTTTCCAATTCTTCTTGGGCAGAATCACGACCCGGCATTTGCCTTAACAGCTCATCAGTGTCTATATGACCGAATCTTGCCGACTTTTGAGCACCGGCAGAACTAATAATAACAAATGCCAAAACCAATAGGGGAAAAAAGCTAAGTAACTTTTTCATTTTTTATAAATTTACCTGGGGTTAATATTATTTTTTAACGCTGCTAAGTTAATTATTTTATTATTATTCAATTGTTTTTTTAACAGCTAATTATAAATTCAATCAAATTATTGCTTTTTTAATAACTGGTAATTTTATAACTTTGTGGTATATAATATATTGTCAATAACCTTGCCAAAAATTTAAATTATGAAAAAAGTCATTCTGAATTTTACAGTCATTCTCCTGTTACTGGCTACAAACAGCCTTATGTCACAGGAGCGTCGGCGTCAAACCATCAGAACTTCGGCTGCCGAAATTAACATATGTGCTTTGGCAAATGACGATCTTCAATATCTCCATCCTGCAAAAACCAATGGCACAATCTACTACGGCGACGGCAAAACCTCAGAGTATGAAATGAACTACAATTTTTTGCTTGATGAGGTGCGCTATAAGACACGAAGAGGCAGGATTCATGCTTTACAATTAAGACCCCGTTTTGAAAAAATAGTAATTGCCGACAAAACCCTTGTTTACGATACTGAGAAAGGCTACCTTGAACGTTTACATTCGGGAAAGGCAAATCTTTACATAAAGCATGAGGTTAATGTAAGCACCATGCCGGTCAGAAGGGGTGCATACGGCACTACCGATCATACTGCTTCGATTGGTCAGGCGACAATTCATCAGCCGGGAGCTGAGTTCCATGTCAGGGAAGTCCGGCTTGCCAACCCAAGGAGTCAGGAGCTGGAAATAACCCTCAGATATAATAAAAATTTCGTATTTGAAAAAAACGGTGAAAAAACAAAAATTAACAACCGCCGGCAATTACTGCGTAAATTTCCCGATTACGGGTCGGAGCTCAGAAATTTTGTCAGACAAAACAACATAGATTTTGACGATAAGCAGGATATGATAAAATTAGCAGGATATATTGAATCGCTGCATTAATTTTAAGGCTAAGGCAAGATTCAATCAACCCCCTGATAAGATCTTTCAAACCTTAGGTTTAACCTCAGCCTTGACCTTACAGTTATCGTTTAATCGGTTCCGTCAGATCAAAGTCAGCCTGGAAAACTACTTCTCCGTGGTATAAGAGTTTGTAGGAGAATCTGCTCATATCCTCTGCCAGCACTACATTCCATTGACGCATTCTTTCATGGTCATCGAGCAGGTCTATTGAATATTGGTCGACAGGAAAGTGTTGTCTGAAAGGAGTTCCTTCACCGTCGGCGTATCCTCCGTAAAGAGTCAATTCTTCGGGTGTTCCGTCTTCGTGCCGGTGATCATGTCTGAACCGGAGACCTTTATCATCGACAATAAACATCCAGGTGCGTGAATGGTCATCATTCAAATGGAAAGGAATATGCACACGGTCATCTTCGCAAATTGTAACATGCATAACAAATTCCTTATCTTCCCAGCTTTCACGATCTTCCTCCATATATACCTGCTTTCCTCTGAAAGATTTGCCGCAAAGGCTTGCCAGATTGTCAAGAAACCCCCTTTCTTCTGCTGTTATTGATTTTTCCTCAAGTTTTTTTATTCCAACTTGCTCATTTTCTGTTTTCAGGTTACACGAAAAGGCTGTTACAGCGATAACAGCGAATAAGATTATTTTTTTCATAATACGTTTTTTTATTTGTTTGGCATTGCTAAAATTGTATAGATAAATTGTTATTCAATTTTTCAATCAATAATAATAAAGAGTACTTGAGCATTTCAATTGATTTTGAGAAACATTTGCTTTTTCTTCTTAACCGTGCTAAAAAATGACGTAATAAACTATTGTATCCTTCTATAGT
>PWJZ01000047.1 GCA_003559855.1 Bacteroidales bacterium | reverse complement strand
TTTAACTGTTTTACAATTATTTACGTGTTCAAATATTTAATATCAGGTGCTTCTATCCCGATGGAACCCTCATGCTTTATACATCTTCTTTTGTGAACGTTCAGTTAATGAGGGTTTCATTTGTATAAAATGTGTTTAAAGCCCTGATTTCTAATAAAGTATATTTGTTAATGTTGACGTTTTTAGTTCTTAACCCATGGAACCCTCATACTTTGTTCATCTTCTTTTGTAAACCTTGGTTGATGAGAGTTTCATGTGCTTATAATATCAAACCACTGATATTGCATCAAACTTACAGGTACTTTTACATATTCCACAACTGTCACACATTAAGGTGTCTATGTAATGCATTTTCTTTTTCTCTCCTGAAATTGCATTCTGCGGGCAAGCTTTAGCACAAACGCCACAGCCTGTGCAGTTTTCATTTATCTTATATGTGATCAACTCTTTGCATATTTTAGCCGGGCATTTTTTATCCGAGATATGAGCGTCATATTCATGACGAAAATATTCGAGCGTGCTTCGTACGGGGTTGGAAGCCGTTTTACCCAATCCGCAAAGAGAAGAATCATCGAGAACTTCAAAAAGTTCTTCCATAAGAGAAATATCTGAGGGCTTTCCTTTGCCATTACAGATTCTTTCAAGAACTTCTTTAAGGGCTGCCAATCCCATTCTGCAGGCGGCACATTTACCGCATGATTCATGAAGCAGAAACTTTGTAAAGTAAAGAGCGACATCCACCATACATGTCTCTTCATCCATAACTATCATACCGCCGGAACCCATCATTGAACCTTCCTTTGTCAGGGAATCAAAATCCACTTCGAGATCAAGTTTATATTCGGGCAAACAGCCACCCGACGGACCACCTGTTTGTACGGCTTTAAATTTTTTATCATTGAGTATTCCACCGCATATATCGTAAATTATTGAACGCAGTGTCGTTCCCATGGGCACTTCGACCAAGCCCGTGTTCCTGACTTTTCCGACCACGGAAAATGCCTTTGTGCCCTTGCTGCTTACCGTACCTGAAGATGCAAACCAATTTGCTCCCTTTTCAATGATAAGCGGAATATTGGCGAAAGTTTCCACATTGTTCAAAACTGTCGGCTGGTCATAAAGTCCTTTTTCAACCGATCTGACATATTTCGCCCTGGGTTCTCCGATATATCCTGCAATGGATTGCATCAGCGCGGTTGATTCACCGCATACGAATGCCCCGGCACCACGGTTAATTTGTATGTCAAAATTGAATCCCGTACCCAGGATATTTTTTCCCAAAAGACCATAAGACCGGGCTGTCGTAATTGCTTTCGACAACCTTTCAACGGCAAGGGGATATTCTTCCCTGGCATATACATAACCTTTTTCGGCCCCGATGGCATATGCTCCGATAGTCATACCTTCAATAACAGAATAGGGAGTACCTTCTATGATACTTCTGTCCATGAATGCGCCGGGGTCGCCCTCATCAGCATTACAAACAATATACCTTGTGTTTCCCTCAGCGTTTATGCAGGAACGCCACTTTCTTCCGGTCGGAAAACCACCGCCGCCGCACCCCCGTAATCCGGATTTTTCAACTTCCTCAATAACGCTTAACGGCGTATGATTAAGCAGGGCTTTGGAAAGGCCCGCATAACCATCATGAGCAATATAGTCAGTTATGCTCTCCGGATCAATGCGTGTGTTGTTTTTTAACACATTTCTCTCCTGCATAGAATAGAACGGGATCTCCCGATAATCCTCAATAATTTTCTCCGTGGCCGGATCTTTATATAACAATCGCCCGATCACTTCATTTTTGAGAACGGTTTTTTCCACAATTTCAGCTACATCCGTTTCCTTAACCCTTGTATAATACGCCCCGTCCGGATGAAAAACCACCAGGGGCCCTTTTTCACAAAATCCATGACAACCGGTCTTCTTAATGTCAAGCTTCACAGAAATATCAGTTTGAATTTTATCAAGTTCTTCCCTAAGCTTTTCTGCAATTTCAATACTACCGTTGGCAATACAACCGGTTCCTGCACAAACAAGAATGTACTTTGCGTCGGGCGGGGTCTTCCTGAGCAGCTCTTTCCTGAAATCATTAAGCTGCTCTATATCATTGAGCCGGACAGGAGGAATTTTTTCTTCTTTTTCTTCTTCAACGATCTCTTTTTCTTCCTCTTTGCCAGCACAATGATCTTTTATTGCTTTTGAAAGTTTTTTAGCCGTAAGCTCTCCATAATATTTGCCGTCAACAACTGCAACGGGACCCATGGCACATGCTCCTACACAATTGACATTGTGCACGGTAATTTCGCCGTCAGGCGTTGTTACCCCGGGTTTTATTCCCAGTTCTTTGGTTACCTGATCGGCTATTATGCCGGACCCCCTGACATGGCAGGCAGTTCCCTGGCAAATATCCACACGATGTTTGCCAAGAGGAGTAAGATGAAAACAACCATAAAAAGAAATTACAGAATAAACATGGCTGGCAGGCACACTCAAACGCTGAGCTATCAAATCAATGGCATGCCCCGGAATGTACTTTAATTCCGACTGGATATCCTGAAGAATAAAGATAAGGCTTTCCCGTTTGCCCGGATAGTTCTTCAGAATATTATTAACAATGGTCAATTCCTGCTTCTTGTTGTTTTTCATCTGTTCGATCGTGATAATAAATCTAAATTATTACTTTTAAAAATTAATCAGGCAAAATTCAATCAAAAATTCTTTAGCCATGGCATCATTAATATTTACCTTGATATATAAACAAATGATTTTGATTGATGTTTTATGCCCGCAAAAATAAAATGATTTTTTTAAAAGCCGGTTCAATATGTTTCTTTTTCCCACAGTCGTAATCCGGCTTTTGTTGCGGGTAAGGCGCCGGAAATTTCCAACAGTAGTAACCGGACTTTTGTTCCGAGTATATGAGAAATTTCTTACTATTCAGCTTTTATTTGCGAAGTCGGTGCACGAATGGGCGGTTTCCAGCCTCCGCAATTCAAAGAAGGTTATCTATTACCGTTGGCTTCAGCCAACGGATGATAAGTCTTACCCTCTCTCTAATGAGCTTCAGCCCCATTATTCCTTTAACAATTCAATTATATTTTTACCGACTGTTTAGTCTGAATATTTTATATTTTATTTTTTATCTGAAATCAACTACTAGATTATGAGAGAAAAGATACTTCAGACTGCCTTTGAGTTATTTATCAGCAAAGGTTATGATCATGTCATCATGAATGAAATTATTTGTCGGTCGGAAGTTTCAAAAGGCGGCATGTATCATTATTTCCGCAACAAAGAAGAGTTATATGAAGAAACTCTCAAGCACTATTTTTATTATTATTATAATACGACCAGATTCAGGGTTGACCCTTCGGCAACGTTAACCGAAAACCTGAGAAATCTTTACAAAGTTTTTTTACAACCTTTTACTGACATAAGTAAGCTTTTGAAAGAAAGAAAAGCTCAATTGCATTATTACTTCTGGCTGATACAAAGCCTTCACAAGCGATCAAAAATGAGTAATAAAATTGCTTACTACAGCAAGGAAATAGAAGCTTACATAAAAAAAGCAATAGAAAACGCGATATCAAAAAAGGAGATATCGGTAAACATAAATCCTTCAGCCACAGCCAAGCTAATACATTATGCACTTGAAGGATTGGCGTTTCTGACTGTGTTAAACCGGGAAGAAGAACTCGAAAAGAAATACGAGGAAATACTTCAACATCTTGATAAGACTGTATTTAATTAGTTTTATCCGACCACTTGGTCTGCTAAAAAGAATGTTTAATTGTTTTTTTATAATCAAAAAATAATAATACATGAAAAATTTTAACTACAGTTCCTTTATTAAACAATTAAGCCGCAATAATTTTCTAAGGAGTCATTTAATAAAACAAATTGACAAACATTTATACCGTCAATTGGTAGATGAAAACGACAGATTATTAAAGCTAAAAATAAAACGATATCAATATTTATCGGCAATGCTTTATTGTTTAAGCAAAAACATACTGTGCAATGACGTATTGCCAACAGGCAGGAGTGCTGAGGAATCTTTGAATGACAATGGTTTCTATTCGCACATGGTAGAATATGACAACAGCCTGCAAAAATTAACCCTGCCGGTTTGGAAAAAAGAATTTTTAAAACAATAGGAATTTTTTATATTTTTGAAATTATAAATAAAAAAATCAAAATAATTTTAAACTAAAACCTATATAACAATGATCAGAAAGTATTATTTTGCGGGTACAACATGTGTTTTGCTGATAATTTCGGCAATATTATTAGGAGCATTCACGCAGTGTGCATCTCCGAACAATTCCGACAAAAAAGAAAAAGAACATAATTTTACATTTAAACCAACAGAAAAGATGCAATTACCTGATCCGGTTACCGACGGTACAATGAGCCTGGAAAAAGCTTTGACTTTACGCAGGTCTGACAGGAGTTATACTGAAGAACCTTTAACCATAGAGGAGATAAGCCAGCTTTTATGGTCGGCTCAAGGTGTTACCAACGAACGTGGCTTTCGCACGGCACCAAGTGCAGGTGCTACTTTTCCTTTAGAGATATTTTTTGTTGTCAACAATGTTGATGAGCTTGAGCAGGGGATATATCAATATTATCCGGACGACCATTCAATTGAGCAGGTAAGAAAGGGTTATTTTTCTGATGATTTGACCAGGGCATGTCTGGGTCAATCAATGGTAAGGGATGGTAGTGTAGTTTTCGTTTTCGGTGCCATTTTTGAAAGGACTACCAACCGTTATGGCGAAAGAGGCATAAGATATGTTCATAATGAAATCGGGCATGCATCACAAAACCTGCATTTGCAGGCAGCAGCGTTGGGGTTGGGTACGGTGGTGATAGGAGCTTATAATGATGATGAAGCGGAAAACATACTTGATCTCGGCCCCGATATTAACGTTCTGTATATTATGCCCGTTGGAAACATGCGTTAAACAAAATAACAAATAAACCCCCGAAAATAAAAATACCGGAGTCCGTTTAAAATACTACTTTAACGTAGGAGAGCAGGCGTTAATTGTGTTATATAAAAAAACGGTAAGACAATCCGGGGGGGTCAGAATGCATAACCTAAGCCTGTATACAAAGATATGCCATAGGGATAAACATTATATTCTCTTCCGTAAGTCATGGAAGAGATAAATAAATTTGCCGATGGCTCAATATAAAAATTCAGTTTGTCCGTAACAGGAACCTGAAGGGCAACTCCTCCTGTAATGCTGGAATTCCAGTTTCTTATTAGAGAGGTTGTCCCTATCGAATTTCTGAATCCCTCTCTCTGAAGTACAACACTGTTGTTTACAAGGTAATTAAAGCCAACACCCCCTTTTAACTGAATTTTCACCAACCCGTCGTAGAGATTATACCTTATTGTCAAAGGAACTTCCAAAAAACCAAGGTGCTGGTTCAACCTGTCACCTCTCTCAAGCAGTACATCGTCAGGTTCATTAACCTCTTCAAGGGTCAGAACACGATGTGCGCTTATATCATCAAAATAAAGTGTCGGATCAGTAAAATGAATTTCACCCATTGAAGTCAATACTGACTGCGGATGATTGACATGAGCAGGTAAAATGCCAAAAGGAGATTCATTGCCGGGATGATGATATATATTTATATTACGTATCGACTGGCCCATTCTGATGTACTGCAAACCGCTTTCCAAAGATATTTTATTGCTCAATTGATATTTTACATCTATCCCCAGATTATAGGTATAAAGGTGTTTTTCATTTTGTTCAAAAATGGCTTTTCCGCGGTATAACACTTCAGGCTCCGACGAATTAATTCTAAAAGCATATTGCGGTGCGATCTTTATTCCAACTGACCATCTGTTTCTTTCCGGAATATCATCAAAATAAGGATCTTGCTCTGAAATAGATCTTGCATATACAGCGGGTTGCTTTAATTCAACTCCCGATATTGTTATATCATCTGTTGTTTTAATTATGGAATAACCGGCCAGGCTGGTTTCAAAAATATCACTCACAAACTCTTCTTCATGCATAACAGGTTTGAGCGAGTCTATAACATGAGCGGCAATTTTTTTCTTGTCCTTTTCTTGCTTTACCGGCAGAAAAAAATCGGTATCTTCGATTTCACTGACGGTTATTTCCTGGTATATGTCAGGTACTTCTTTTTCAGAAATTATGTCGGGTTTTGTTTTTTCACTAATTTCGACATTTTCCGAAGGTTTTGGTGAAAAAACATCAGCAACCTGGTCATGGGGTGTGCCTATGTACACTAAAGCTTCATAAATGCCCCATGCTGTTGCCAGCAGCAGGATTATAGCGGCAGCATATTTTATATACCTCTGCCTGCTCAATTTTCTTGTGTTGTCTAATCCGGCCTCCAGTTCTTTCCATACTCGTGAAGACGGTTGAGACTGAAAATTCCTGAGTTTTTCACCTATATTATTTTCAAAAATATCTTTTTTTCTCATTTTTTGTTTATCATTATTCAAACAAACGTATCCAAAATCAGGTTGTCAGTTAGCAACCAATATCAATCTATTTTACCAAAGCTTTTGATGTATATGACACTAAATTTTCATTTTTCAATTTCTCAATAAGCATATAGCGTGCTCTTGCATAATTTGACCGCGATGTATTTTCAGATATTTTCAAAATATTCGATATTTCTTTATGTGAATATCCTTCTACAGCATACATATTAAACACTATCCGGTATTGAACGGGTAAAGATCTTATGATCTCTATCAATTCATTCAATTGTATGTGGTCATAATCAACTGCTCTTTCCGGGTAGTCAGAATCATTATGCATGTTTCCGACTACAAGATTTGAAATCTTTTCGCGATATTTTTGCACGGCGGTATTGATAATAATCCGTTTTATCCATCCTTCTAAAGAGCCTTTCTTTTTAAATGTATGCAGTTTATCGAATACAATCATAAACCCTTCCTGCAAAATATCCTCCGCATCTTCCCTGTTTCTGGCATAACGAAGGCAAACGCCATACATCTTTGCAGCAAACAAATCATAAAGCTGTTTTTGTGCTTTCCGCCTGTTATTCAGGCATCCCTTTACTATATTATCAATGGATTCCACCGGTTTTTTTTATTTTGGCTTATCACAAAACAAATATACGAAACAAAGAACAATTTTTATACCAATAAAACCGGTTTATTTTTCAATAAATTTACTTAATTTATAGAAAAAACTATTTTATTACCCTGAGTGGCTTTATAATGTTTCACCTTTCGATGTATTCAAACTGATTGTCAACAGATCATCGTAAAGTTGTCTATAATTTTTTAAAAGTGTTCTCAGATCAGACATTTCACCCGTATATTCAAAAATAAAGGGTTTAACATATTTTTGCCCCGGATATTCCGGCGGAAGTTTATTACCGTCCGAATCAATACGGAAATACCCATAATCTCCTGGCCGATAGGCTCGATATTCGGCACCAATAACTTTAAGCGAGTCAAAAAATGCTTCAGCCAATTGCTCAGTAGAACTTTTATGATAATTAACTCTTCCCCATATTGTGTTTTCAGGAACCCTGTTCAACCGGTCAAACTTTAAGTCAACCTGCCTTTTTATGTCCAGGTTCAATTCATAATATTCCGGATCGACGATCAAACTTCCGGTGCTTTGGCTATTATTTATAAGTATGGAAATACCATATGTTCCTTCTGAAAGTGTTTCAAGGTCAAGAAAAGCTCTGGCCGGTCCCAGTGCCGTCAGGCATATATCAGGTACGAGTATTCCGTCCAATTTAATCTCTATTCTTTCGGAAAATACACTGAATGTGTTGCTAATGCCGTAATTATAACATGGATAGATCTCTTCAGTCTGGCAATGGAGCTGAAAGGTGCGTTTTGTGCTGTCGAGCGTTTCCCACATTCTTATGATTATATCTGAATCAATTTTTTCAAACGATTGATTTTTTTCACATCCCAAAACAACAGGCAACGCAATGATCAGTAAGTATGATAGTTTTTTCATCAGATATCCGTTAACCGCCAGATATATAAAAAAACAAATATATAGTCTGAAATTTAACAAGGGTTTTAGGTAAATGACCGCTGATTTTATAAAGTGGTTAATGTTGTTGTGAATAAGCTTTTCACCCCTCACCGGGGTACCGGGGCGATAAAGATTAAAGCGGTCATTACCGTAAAACCCTGCATCAAAACCAACCGGGACATAACCTTTTGCTAATTTGGCTTTTTTTGAGGAGATCCGGCTTACACTGAAACCTGATAAAGTTGGCTGCTTAAAGGTGTGTATGCCCCGGACTGGTTTCTCTATTTATATAGATGAAAAAAAAGGCCAAAACGTTGCGTGAGATAAAAAATTTTTTTTAATGCTCTAATTTACAGACTTTTCAAAAAGATAAAATGACAGCTTTTCTCAAGATTCAAAAAGTTTTGCTAATTTTGGATTGGAACAATTTTGTTTTTAATTACATGATTCTTTTAAAAATAAATCTTTTATTAATACTTAAATTTCTAAATTGAAATTTAGGTAACATTTTAATTTATCTTTAACGACTGATATTTAATATAGACAAACCGGTAATAATAAACTGTTCTAACAAAAAAACCGTATAGATATGAAAATTGCATACGTAGGTACTTATCCTCCAAGACAATGTGGTATTGGGACTTTTACCAACAACCTTATAAAGGCTATCGTATCCAATACCAAAGACAAGAAAATTATCAAACATACAAATGTTATAGCACTCAACAACCCACATTACGAAGAGGAATATGAATATCCTGAAGAAGTTAAGTTTACTATTCGCCAGGAACATCAGCGGGATTATATCAATGCTGCGAAATTTATTAACTTCAGCGACTCACAGGCATGTATTCTAAATCACGAGTTTGGTATTTTTGGCGGTGACGACGGAGTATATATACTACCATTGCTTCACAGACTTAAAGTTCCGCTAATAGTAACTTTTCATACTGTTTTGCGTGATCCCTCTTTTGTTCAGAAAAACATAGTTGAAGAAATTGGAAAGATCGCAAAAAAAATTATAGTAATGAGCAATAAAGCTGTTCACTTTTTAAAAACGGTTTATGATATACCCGAAGAAAAGATTGCTTTGATTGAACATGGTGTGCCTGATTATCCGGGCTTAACACACGAAAAAATAAAGAAAAAATATAATTTTGAAGATCGCAAGGTATTACTCACCTTTGGTCTGCTGAGTCGTAATAAAGGCATTGAAACGGTTTTAGATGCGTTGACCAAAGTAGTTGACAAACATCCCGATCTGCTTTATATTGTCCTTGGCAAAACTCATCCTGCTGTACTAAAACATGCCGGTGAAGAATACCGCGATTACCTTAACCTGTTTGTAAAAAAACACAACCTTCAAAACAACGTTTACTTTTTAAAAGACTTTGTTACAGAAGAGGTGCTTTTTGAGTATTTAACAGCGTGTGATATTTACGTCACACCTTACCTTAATGAGGCACAAATCACCAGCGGTACACTTTCTTATGCTGTAGGTGCCGGCGCAGCAGTTTTATCAACCCCTTACTGGCATGCCAAAGAGCTTTTGGCAAACGAACGTGGTCGCTTATTTAACTTTAAAGATTCCGATCAACTGGCTGAAATACTCAACGATATACTCGAGAACCCCAAAAAACTAAATGAACTAAGGAACAAAGCGTTTGAATATGGCAAAAAAATCCGTTGGCCAATCATTGGTAAACAATATTTGGATATGGTCAATTCAATTGTAAAAAAATCGCAGGTATTAGTCGAACCGGGTAAAAAACTTATAATTGACACATCCGTAATCCCGAAATTCAGACTTGACCATATCAAAAGGCTCACCGATGATACCGGCATTGTACAACACGCCAAATACGGAATACCTAACCTTAAAGAAGGTTATTGCCTTGATGATAATGCAAGGGCGTTGCTTATGGCATTGATGTCGTACAGGCAAAATAAGGATACGGTAGCACTTGGATTTATTCCAATATATTTAAGCTACATACATTATATGCAAACAAAGGAAGGGTCTTTCCGTAATTTTCTTAGTTTCAACAGAGAATTCCTTGATGAAGGGGGTAGTGAAGATTCGTTCGGGCGCACTGTTTGGGCTCTCGGATACCTGATTCACAGAGCCCCGAACGGCTCTTATCGTGAGTTCGGTCATGAACTTTTTTCAAGATCTGTTAATTTTTTTGACGCGTTAAAACACCTGAGAGGTATTGCAAATACCATTATAGGGATGAGTTATTATCTGAAACACTATACTGACAATGAAAGTATGATGAAAAAAATGAAAAACATGGCTGAAAAGCTTTTGGATGCTTATAATAAACACCGTACAAATGATTGGCAATGGTTCGAATCAAAGCTCACTTATGACAATGCTATCCTGCCTATGAGCCTTTTCCATGCTGCTGAGATAACCGGTGATAAGTCAATAAAAGATGTAGCTGTTAAAACAACCCTCTTTCTTGAAGAGATTACAATAGACAAAGGCTATCTCTCCATTGTAGGCAGTAATGGATGGTATCCGAAAGGAGGTAAACGTGCGATTTTCGACCAGCAGGCTATTGATACTATGGCAAGTGTCAGGTTGTTTTTCCAGGCTTATAAAGTAACCAAAGATCCGGTTTATATCGAAAAGATGTTTTTGTCATTCTTATGGTTTTTGGGCGAAAACGAACTTCGTATACCGCTGTATGATCATGAAACTTTCGGTTGCTGCGATGGTCTTAAAAGTAATGGTATTAACCGGAACCAGGGTGCTGAAAGCACATTAGCCTATCTTATATCGCACCTTACAGTATTGACCGCACTTGAGTATGAGTTTGAATATCAAAAATAAAACTTCAGGAAAAGATGGCTATAATAAAAAGATATGAGAAAAACCCTGTCCTTACAAAAGACCATGTGCCTTACGAAGTTGCCACCGTTCATAATGGTGCCGTTGTAAAACATAATGACATTTATGTCATGATTTTCAGGGCTCATCGCCTTAATGGAAGGTCTGTATTGGGTAAGGCCATTTCTGATAACGGCTATGATTTTAAAGTTGACCCCGTACCATTTATGACACCTGCAACAGAAGGTGTTTTTGCAGAATACGAGGAATACGGCATAGAAGATCCGAGAATAACTTTCATAGACGGCGAATATCTTATTACCTACAGTGCTTATTCAAAGCATGGAGTACGTATAGGGCTGGCAAAGACAAGGGATTTTAACACTATCGAAAGGTTTTCGTTAATAACCCAGGCCGATTATCGTAACGTTGTTATTTTTCCTAAAAAATTTAACGGTTTTTATGCGCGTCTTGACCGTCCGCATTCTGAAATAAACCCGTGGTCAATATGGATATCTTATTCGCCCGATCTGAGATACTGGGGCGACAGCAAGCTTATTATGAAGCCGGTAACTTATCACTGGGATGAAATGAAGATAGGGCCGGGAGCACCGCCAATAGAAACAAAAAGAGGATGGCTGAACATATACCACGGTGTGTTTCCCACAATGGACGCAAGTGTTTACCGCTTGGGTGTTGCACTGCACGAACTGAAAGACCCTTCAAAAATAGTTGCCGTGGCAGATGAATGGATCCTTCAGCCCGAAGAGATATATGAAATTACGGGCTATGTTCATAATGTGGTATTTTGCTGTGCCGCTGTACCTGAAAATGATGGTAAGGTAAAAATATACTGGGGTGGCGCAGATACGGTTATGTGTGTGGGCACAGCAAACATTGATGATCTGGTAAGTCTTTGTTTGAATAAACCAAGAAAGCCCTGTTAATGTTTCTTGTTAAACAGTAAAATATAGAAAAACAAGTTTATGAAAATAGCAATGCTTGCACCGGTGGCCTGGCGCACGCCACCGCGAAAATATGGTCCGTGGGAACAAGTTGCCTCAAACATTACTGAAGGATTAGTGAAAAGATGCTTTGATGTCACACTGTTTGCAACAAATGATTCTATTACACGGGGAAAGCTCAAGTCAATTTGTAAAGCAGGATATGAAGAAGACAAAAGCCTCGACCCGAAAGTTGAGGAATGCATGCACATAAGCCTCCTTATGGAACAGGCACATGAATTTGAAATTATTCATAATAACTTTGACTTTCTGCCCCTTACCTATTCAAGGCTTATTAAAACTCCTATGGTTACGACCATACACGGATTCTCTTCTCCGAAAATAATTCCCGTTTACAGGAGATACAATGACATAAACCATTATGTTTCAATTAGTTATGCCGACCGTAGCGATCAGTTAAAATATATTGCCAACGTGTATAATGGAATAGACCCTGCCAATTTCACATTTCGCAAAGAACACGGTGATTATCTTTTATATTTCGGCAGGATACACCATGACAAGGGAACACGTGAGGCAATTGAAATAGCACTGAAGGCAAAAAAGAAGCTTATAATAGCAGGTTATATACAAGACGAAGAATATTACCATGAAAAAGTAGAACCGCTTATTGACGGCGAACAAATAATTTATACCGGCAATGCCGGCCCTGAAGAACGTGACAGGCTTCTTGGAGAAGCATATGTTTTGCTTCATCCGATCAATTTTAATGAACCTTTCGGGCTCAGTGTTGCTGAAAGCATGTTTTGCGGTACACCTGTTATAGCATTCGAAAAAGGTTCAATGCCGGAGCTGATAAAAAAAGGCAAAACAGGTTTTCTGGTAAATTCAATTGACCAGGCAGTTGATGCAATAACACAAGTGAAAGCCATAAACCGCGCTTACTGCCGTCAATGGGCAGAGTCTAATTTTTCAACCGATAAGATGACTGAAGATTACATTGAAGTTTATAAAAAAATTATCTGACTATACCGGTACAAGCTTTTTCAATAACTCTTGTATATCAACTGACATAAAGCCGGATGCTGTATCTGAGAGGCCGTAAGGAATTATTATTTTGTTGTTGTGGATAATAGCGCCGCATGAATATACAACATTTGGTACATATCCTTCCCGTTCTTCCTCGTTTGGTATAAGTAAAGGATCTTTAAGTCTGCCAATTTCTTTTGTAGGGTTATCAAGGTCGAGCAAGCTTGCACCGAGGCAATACCTGCGCATAGGCCCCACGCCATGAGTGATTACCAGCCATCCGTCAGGCGTCTCTTCAGGAGCACCGCAATTCCCGATCTGAATATATTCCCACGGATATTTTGGTTCCTGGATCTTAACAGGCTCGTCCCACACATTTATATTCTCCGAAAACCCTATATAACTGTTTATACCGTCAATACGCGATAACATCACGTATTTTCCGTTGATCTTGCGCGGAAACAATGCAAGGTTTTTGTTTTGTGCTCCCTCACCATGCAACGGCTTAACTTCAAAATTGTAAAAATCTTTTGTTAAGATCAATTTCGGCAAAATAGCATAACCGTCATATGCAGTATAAGTAGCATAATAAATGACCTGCCCGTTGTCATCAACAAATCTTACAAACCTCGCATCTTCGATACCTTTGCGTTCAGTATGTGATATCGGAAATATCACTCTTTCCGAGATGTCAGTATCGCGCGAAAACTTGATCTCATAATGCGAATCGGCAAGCCAGATTATCTCTTTTATTGCCCTTTTGGTCTCTTCATTAGCATTGTTTTTATCAAGAGCATGGTTAATGGATTCCAGCAACCGGCTGTAAATGAACTTTTCGTCCAGTGGTTGCATTACCATTGAAATTATGCGCTTGTCAACTTTCATTTCATTAAGCTTGTTGATAAACGTTTTTTTGTTGTAGGTATGCAACCTGACCGTTTCCGCCTCATCAACATAGTGTCCCGATTTTTCAAAATACAGGTCGCCCTTATGGTCAATTACTCCCGTATGAAATACTATACTCGAAATATGTCCCTCACCGGTAGCCCTGAAACTGACTATAACCCTTTTGGAGCCTTCTTCAAGCTCGGTTTGATCAGGCGACTCAACCATCGAAGGATTAAAAAAAGCTGCCGATTTTATGGAATATTCCAGGGAACAATATGCGCCTATGAGCAATTTTTTACCCTCGCTTAATTGCTTAAAATCAATGGATGTGTCTTTAAGCAGATCCCTGGCTTTTTCATAATGCTGTTTGAATTTCCTTGCAAGGTTCCTGTGACGCTTGGCAAATTCACGTAATGTCTGAGCCAAAGTAAGCTCAACATCTTCTTCTTCCATTTCTATGACCTTTTGCACCAGATCGCCCGTACGCTCTGCTCCATTATGAAAAAACCGGATTATTACCCTCTTAAAGTCAGGATAAAACCGATCTTGCTTCCGTTCTACTATAATTCTCATAAAAAATAATATTAACTTTTAATTGGTAAATTTAAACATATAAACATTAAAAAATCAACCGTAAAATACTTATAATCCGGTTTCCAATTTAAGATAATCCAACATCAAATCAATATCATAAGGCTTTATTCCGGCATTTTCAAGATGCTTACGATCTTCATTGAAAGAGGTTTTGAAATCTTCAAATCTTTCCCATTTTTTTATGCTTTTTTTGTAAAGCTCTATAGCTTTTACCGGATCCTTCACTGACCAGCATACATGAGCAAGGTTCATCAGGTCATACCTGTTATCAGGATTATTAGCCAGCAATCTTTCGAAATAATCTTTTGCAGTATCATATTTACCAATCACAAAAGAACACCAAGCCAGCGGTCTCCTTATCTTAATGTTTTCCGGAGCAAGAACTTCAACCTTAAAATAATATTCGAGGGCTTCTTCATAGCTTTCAAGATGAATAAGGCACTGACCAATATTTGCCTGTATGTTAAGGTTTTCCGGATCATTTTTTTCAGCATCACGATAATACATCAGAGCTTCCTGCCAGCGGTTCAGATATTTGCAACATAAGGCCATCTTAAGTATTATCCAGTTGCGGTTTGTTTCTATCAGATCAGCTTTCTTATAATAATTAAGCGCTTTTTCAAAGTTGCCCGTTTGCTGATAACAAAAAGCGATCTTTTCAAAAAGCTCAATATTGCTCTTATCTTCATCAAACAGATCAAGAAAAACTTTCAGCGCATCATCATAAAACTTTTTATCAAAATAAAACTCTCCGATATTACGAATGGTTTTTTCGTCTCTCACCAACATTTTGACAAACCGGGTTTCATGCAATGGCAGGGAAAAACTGAAAATATCATCAAATTCCCTTTTCCACGGATGAAGCTTGAAAAACCTGTAAAGGTCCTGAAAATATTGTGTATAAATGCTTTTTGTCCGTGCAAGACTATTAACTATATCCTCGTCTTTCTCTATTTCACTGATATTTTTTATTTCGGCATTCATCATATTCATCATCATGGTTTTTTGCTGGTCGGGTATCAGGTTAAGATTAAAGCAAAACGAATATTTATCTGAATTGCACATAAAATAAGTTTTTTCGAGTTTTTCGACCAAAGGCGACAGGTCTATATCTTTATCCGGTTGGTTTATGACCGGTTGCAGGAAATGGTTTTCGGCATAAAATGGTATCAGCCAGTTTCCTATCTGCCTGAAAAACGGAAAGCCTTTTAATTGTGAAAAAGCACTCATAAAAACATCCATACCTTCCATTTGCATTTCTGTAAATTCCTGAAGCTTGTTAAGCAAATCCGGTGAATCCTCAAAAACAGTTTCCCAGTCCGGATTTTCAGCATCAGAAATCGGATCTTTAAAAATATTATCCAGATCAAGCTTCTCTTCAATCTTAGGACGCATTTTCATAATTTCGGGCATAATGTCTTTTTCCCATTTGCGTGTAACCTTTTCGGTTTCTCTTGATTTTGTAAACTGAATAAGGATAGCTTCAATATTTTCTTGTATTTCGGGAAAACTTTTCAGTTTTTCGGTTTGTTCCAGCAGCGAGGGATATAAATAAAACCTGTCGTCGTACTTTAAAAAGGTCATAAAAAGCCCGACCATTGCCCTTTGCCATACTGTTTCTTCCTGTTTTTCAACAAAACGGAACAGCAACATGAATTTATTAATATCAAAATATCTTAACAGGTTTAAGGTAAGTGCACTAACTATCAGACATTTATCATGCCAGGGTAATTTTTTCGAATCGCAAACAGTATTGAGCAGGTTAATCTCTTGTTCTGAATATTTGTCGGTAAGCCAGATAATATTAAAAACTTTTATCAGGCCTTCTTCGCGCGACATTACTTTTTGGCTGCCCTCTATTTTTGCCTGCTCCAGTGAGGATGCAAGCATGCTGTCGTAAGTAAGTGCCTCAAGTATGTTAAGCGCTTCAAGCCTTTCGGGTGAACGTGTCTTGTCAAATTGATCCTTTAAAGCATAAACATTGCCGGCTGCATATTTGGTAAGCAACTTTTCACACAACTCATCGGTAAGCTCTAACAACGAACGAATAAGATAATTATAAACCTTCACGCGGTCAGGGTCCTTAACGTCCATGAACGTATGACGTAAAATATTCCTGTAAGTCTCAAGATGCTTATCAACCTGTTCATTAAGATACTCCTCACCCGATGCAGATATAAGATTTCGTATTATTCTTATGCCGTCAAGCACTTTACGGCTGTGCATCTTATTGCAAGACTCTTTGTATAATTTGTTGATCTGTGATTTTTGCATAAATTACTCCCTTCTTAAAGCGCTAATTTAATTGATTTTTGTTGAACAGGACCATTTAAAAAACCATATTATATTATCCCCATTGATTAAAAGTGCAGGTTGCCGAAAGTTGGCTTAAGCATGAGATTTTCAAAATCTTTATCATATCTCCTTATAATTTAAACGGTTAACACTTTACAATCTTACTATATCAGAGCTGAAACATCCTGATAAAAAAAATATTATTTTTGCCGCCTGCATGATCGTTTTGCAGTCTGTTTGTGTGTATATGCCATGAAAACCGGCATAATTTCCAAATCAAGCAAAATTGAACAGGAAACTTTAATAATCTGAAAAACACACTAAACTTTTAATTTTGAATAAAACAAATCAAATAATCCCAATGCTGTTTCCCCGCAAAAAGCCATTGTTACACTCAATAAAACATTCACTTACCATTGTTTTGTTACTGCTTTTCTCTTTCTTAAAAACCATTAATGCCCAGCAAATGATAGTCGACGATGCCGGAATAACCATTTACCGGTCGTTCCAAATTGAAACATGGTATGGAAGTATCGAATCATGGTTGCTTCCTGCAACCAGTCCTTTGCCTTACCTTGAAATATCGGCAGGCATGAGCTTCGATACGGAAAAGTCCTTTAAACACAATTCATGGTTATTTGAAGGGAAATACGCCTCTGATCTTTCTTTTTCAGAGCACGATAATTTTGCTTTGGTAGCAGGAATAACAGCAAGCCCCCGTTTTTCAGTGAATGGTTTTTATGCTTATATTCCTTATACACGTGAAATATTGGGAAATGATTCTGAATTACATGTTAATGTTGGATACATATACGATAAAACGGATAACCCGGAAAATCATAATATTATATACGGCATACGGTCTGATATCAGATTGCATGATTATATTTTTCTTTTATCCGAGCTGTTTACTACCAATCTTGATTTCCCCGGTTTTCAAGCCGGTTTACGGTTTATACTGCTCGACGATCTGTTGATAGCAGATATTACCTATAAACGCGGATTCGAAAAAAACGTGAAAGCACCCGGGTTTAACATCGGTCTGGCATTTACACCCGGACCAGTATGGTAATTCCAACTCTATTAACGGGTCCGGAAAAAATTTTTTCGACATTCTTTTGCAAAATGTTCTTCTGTTACGATCTTTGAACCAGGTTTCGTGAAGCATACAAAAACTTTAATACTTATTTAATGCGACGTTTATTCACAGCCGTTAAGATCAAACCGGATCCCGGGCTTAAAAAAGTCATGGAAGATTTTCGCAATGAACTCAGAAACGAAAAAATAAAGTGGGTAAACCCCGAAAACATCCACATTACTTTGAAGTTTTTCGGTGAAACACCCGAAAAGAAATTGCCTCTGATAAAATCGGCACTTAAAGAATCTTCAGAGGATGTTTTTTCTTTTGATATTATAATAAAATCCTGCGGCACATTTGGCAGCCCGAGGTTTCCAAGGGTCATCTGGCTTGGGCTGGAGCAAAATGAAGAATTGAAACATCTTTACAACAACATTAACGAAAACCTCTCAAAAGAAGGCTATACACCGGAAAAGCGAGGTTTTTCACCACATCTGACTATCGGCAGGGTAAAACACATTAAAGACCTATACACTCTTGATGCTTTAACAAGTAAATACAACGAAGAGAAGTTCATGACGCAAAAAGTGAACGACTTTCAGCTTTTTGAATCAATCTTGAAAAAGGAAGGACCCGAATATATAGTTCTGGAAAATTTTAAACTTTTGCAGGAATAAAAACTAAAAAACCCGGGAAAAGACTTTTTGGGAAGCGCCTTTTTTCATACACAAATTTGCACGAATTAAAATTACAGTAATTATTAGATTGATAAAACCTTATATTATGATTCCTGAAAATATTAAAGTTCTTTTCTATAATATAATTCAAAAGAGCATAGGCAGCTCTCCTGAAATACAAAAATCTTCAATTGTAGGTGGCGGTGATATCAATCAAAGTGTGAAAATCATAACCACCAAAGGGGATTATTTTCTTAAATGGAACAAGGCCGGTCTTTATCCGGGTATGTTTGAAAAGGAAGCCAAAGGTCTTAATCTGCTGCGTAATGCCGGAGAGTTAAAAATTCCGGAAGTTATCGGTTATGATGAAGATGAAGATTATACCGTACTTGTTCTTGAATACATTAAAAGCTCCGGAAAAGCATCCGGTTTTTGGGAAGATTTTAGTAATTCCTTATCGCGGCTTCATAATCATAACAGTGATCATTTCGGGCTTGATCATGACAATTACATTGGCAGCATACCACAAAGTAATAAACCACATAGCGACTGGACAAGTTTTTTCATAGAGGAGCGATTAGAGAGGCAAATAGCTTTGGCATTGGATAACAACCGTATTGACCACTCAACGATAAAGAATTTCCGATCGATGTACCGGCATCTTGACGATTTTTTTCCGGTAGAGAAGCCTTCGTTGCTGCATGGTGACCTTTGGAGCGGCAATTATATGGTTTCAGCCGAAGGTAAGGCCTGCATCATAGACCCTGCTGTCTATTACGGACACAGGCTAATGGACCTGGGCATGTCGAAGCTTTTTGGTGGCTTCAGTCACAAGTTTTACGAAGCATACAACGAATCCCATCCCCTCGAAAAAAACTGGCGCGAGGCTGTCGAGATCTGCAACCTTTATCCGCTTATTGTACATGTTAATCTCTTTGGCGGCGGATATCTTAATTCGGTAAAGTCGGTCTTAACAAGGTTCTGCCAGTAAAACAGTATTTATCTTACAATTCACTCCCTGCCTCAAAGTGTTGGGAAAAGCTGAACCTCCAAGCTCAAAAAAGATAATATCAAAAAGAATTTTATAGGGTACTGAGTTGCACTAAGAATCTTTCATTATGCCGGGCAAGCATTGTAAAATTTTGAGCCTGTTTTGCATGAAAAATATTCTTCTTAAGATCAGAATTTATCCAGCCTAAACGAATTTTTCTTTATTTCCGGCACGCTGCGTCTTTTGCCCCATAATTTTTGCACTGCTTTGTTGAAAAACATTTTCTTCATTGCATATGGCGGTTTATCAATAAGTTTTCTGTTCATCATCGTCTTTTTCCAGGCAAATATTGCAATCCTTTCCATACGGGGTATATGGCGGTTTTTTACGGCATAGTTACGATTATGAAGCAACAATTGGTGCAGGTTTATTCCTGCCGGACATACTTCGCTGCATTTACCACACAAAGAAGATGCGTAGCTAAGATGCATATAATCCCGGAAATTTTTCAGGTGAGGAGTAATCACGGCACCGATAGGGCCTGAATATACCGTTGCGTATGAGTGTCCGCCAATGTTTTTATATACCGGACATACGTTAAGGCAGGCTCCGCATCTTATACAAGATAAAGCTCTTCGTTGCGGCAAAGTACGTAAAAGGTTTGTTCGCCCGTTGTCGAGCAGAATAACATATGTACGGGCAGCTGAAAAATCGCTTTTTTGCAATTGCTGACCCTGGCCGCTGACAATAGAATTATACACTGTCAGCATTTGCCCCGTACCACGTGATGCCAAAAGAGGAAGAAACAAATTCAGATCCTCCAGTGAAGGAATAATTTTTTCAATTCCTGCAAGAATAATATGTATCGGCGCCCATGAAAATGACATTACACCATTACCTTCATTTTCGGTCAATACCACAGAGCCCGTATCGGCAATCAGAAAATTTGCCCCTGTTATGCATGCACCGGCTTCCAAAAATTTCTTTCTAAGCTTACTACGTGTAAAGGCCGTTATCTGCCCGGGTGTACTGTCAGGCGACAAACCGAACTTATTATGGTATATTTCGGCAATTTCCAATGCCGATCGGTGCATAACAGGGGTTACTATATGATAAGGCTTATCACCCGATATCTGTACGATATATTCACCAAGATCGGTCTCCACGGCTTCAATACCATTAGCCTCAAGATAAGGGACAACACCCGTTTCTTCGGTGGTCATCGATTTCGATTTAACCACCAGGTTAACATTACCGTTTTTAAGAATTTTTCCGATAGCAGCCGATGCATCGCTGCTATCGGAAGCCCAATAAACGGTACCTCCGTTTTTTTTGAAGTTCCGTTCAAAATTCAAAAGATAGTTGTCAAGATTTTCCAGTACTTTGTGTTTGATCAGGGCTGCTTTCTTTGTTGCCGAAGGCAAATCTTCGAATTGTTGTAAGCCTTTCGCAACAGATGCATTGTAACGAGAAATATTATATTTTATCGTTAAGCGGTGTTTTCTGTCAAAAGATTTAGCCTCACCATCTTTTAAAAACTTGCTTGCCGGACTTTCCATAAAAACCCTTATATAGTTATCGTTGTTTTCACCTGCCGATCTTTTCAACCCGGATAGTATGACGCCCTGCTTCAAATTCAGTATTAAGAAACACTTTCAGAATTTTAACGGCTTCATCATTGCTTATGAACCTAGCGGGAAGAGCCAAAATATTGGCATCATTGTGTAACCTGGCAAGCCTTGCTATTTCTTCGTTCCAGCATAATGCCGAACGAACCAGCCGGTACTTGTTGGCTGTCATATTAACCCCGTTGCCGCTGCCGCATAAAATCACAGCCCTTTCAAATATACCGTTTTCTACACCAATTGCAACCGGATGAACATAATCAGGATAATCTACCGAATCCTCCGAATTTGTCCCATAATCAGTAACAAGGTAACCCTGCAGCACCAACTCGTTCTTTATATGTTCCTTCATACTAAAACCAGCATGATCAGATCCTATAGCTATTTTCTTTTTATTGATACTCATTGAAGGTATCTTTTTTAATGTTTAATACTTAAGCAAAAATATAAATAAAATGTATGTTTTTTTAAAAAAATCAAAAGAATTGCAAAAGTTAAAAAAAAAGTGAATGATTGGTTATATACTTTAATTTCAATAACTTTCAGCCAATTATTTTTTTAACAGGTAGTTTGTTAATAACCCGGTAAAAAATGATGAAAGTTTTTAATAAATAAATTTGCAAAATCAATTTTATGATTCTTATAATTATTTTTATCAAATTTGCAATATAAAAACAGCAAAATTTATTAAATTATATAAACAAAAAACTAACAATCCGGCATATAAAAAACGCTGTTTAAAACTAATATTTTATCAGCAATCAACCATTTTAACAACTGTTGATAATTAACCTAATTCATTATAAATAAATAATTTCTGTTAATGATAATCGTTAATTGTCTGTTGATTAAATTTAAAAATTAATATAATCAAGTTTTTCAGCTTCATTTTTTTAACCAATTAACAATATATAATAACAACAACATCTTTTTAAAAAAATAATTCTTTAGATAATGTCAACAAATAATAAAAGTATTAAAAATAAGATCCTCGGATTAAAGAAAAGAAAAAATGCAATAATACTGGCACATTATTATCAGATTCCTGAAATACAAGACATAGCTGATAATATTGGTGACAGTTTGGCCTTGGCAAAGAGCTCGCTTGATAACAAAGCTGATATGATCGTATTTTGTGGTGTATATTTCATGGCTGAAACAGCAAAGATATTATCACCGGAGAAAAAAGTATTGATACCTGATACTGAAGCCGGATGTTCGCTTGCCGAGTCCTGCCCGCCTGAAGACTTTAAAAAGTTCAAGGAAAAATACCCTGATCATAAAGTAATCAGCTATATAAATTGTACGGCCGAAATAAAAGCTTTATCAGATATAATTTGCACTTCAAGCAATGCCGTTGATATAGTAAATACTTTCGGCAAAGATGAAAAATTAATATTTGCACCAGATAAAAATCTTGGAGCATATATCAACAATATTACAGGAAGAGACATGATATTATGGAACGGAACATGCGAAATTCATGATATTCTTACTGTAGAAAAGGTGTTAAAATTAAAAGAGGAATATCCTGAAGCGCCCCTGATAGCTCATCCGGAATGTAAAGCACAGATATTGGCTATGGCCGATTTTATAGGTTCGACATCGGCTTTACTTAACTATACCAAAAAATCAAAAGAAAAAATATTTATCGTTGCAACAGAAACGGGAATAAAACATCAAATGAAAAAGCATTCACCCGAAAAGGAGTTTATCATAGTGCCTTCAGAGGAAAATTGTAACTGCAATGATTGTCATCATATGAAAAAAATTACCATGGAAAAGGTTTTATACAGTCTGGAAGAAGAAAAATTTGAAATTAATATGAATAAAGAGCTTTTGAAAAAAGCCTATGAACCGATAAAAAAAATGATGGATTTAAGTAAATAGAACGATAGAAAAAACAAAGTTTTATTGAAAAAAAAATAAACAATTTATAACTAAACATTTTGGTATTTAAAAGAATAATAATCGGAAAACAACGCAGATATTGATTTTTTATAATATTTAAGTTGAAAAAAAAACAGAAAAAATATTTTTATTTTCGAAAAATAAATTAAATTTGGCTGAAGTGGTATAAAAGCAAAAAAAAATTTTAAAATTTAATTAAAAAAAAATGACAAAAATAAAAATTCTGGTAGTAGAAGATGAAAGCATTGTTGCGAAAGATATCATGAATACACTGAAAAAACTAGATTACAATGTTACTGCTACTGTTGCTACAGGAGAAAAAGCTCTTGAAGAGGTTAAAGATGACAGGCCTGATGTTGTTTTGATGGATATAATGTTGAAAGGTAAAATGACGGGTATTGAATGTGCGGAAAAAATACGTGAAAAGTACAAGATTCCGGTCATATTTCTTACGGCATATGCCGATGATAATACATTGGAAAAGGCGAAGATTACCGAACCTTATGGTTATATAATCAAACCTTTTAAGGAAAAGGAGTTGCAAACCACAATAAAAATGACTGTTTATAAATATGAGAAGGACGAAGAGGTAAGAAAAGAAAGAAATTTATACAGTTCAATTATCGAAAATAAAGAAACACAGGATTCCATATTTGTCAGAGCTGATTACAGGCTAAATAAGATAAAATTCAGTGACATATATTACGTAGAAGCATTGAAAGATTATGTTGTTATCAACACATCGGACAATAGCTACACCACTCACACTACCATGAAAGAAATGGTTAGAATATTGCCTAAAAAAGATTTTGTACGAATACACCGTTCCTTTATTGTGAATATAAATAAGATATATTCAATAAAATATCCTGACCTTGTAATAGAAGACAAGATGAAAGTTTTGCCTATTGGAGGTTTGTACCGGAAAGAGCTGTATAGCAGGTTAAATATGATTTAAAGAATTTCCGGCTAAGCCATACTCCGACTGATGGCTCGGATGGCCGAGTATGTTTGTTGTTTCCGTATGGTTAGCAGCAAAGACCGGATATGAATGAAAAATATCAGGCAAGCTCAAGATCAACTTCTTTTTTAATTAAATCTACTTTTAGTATTGACACGCGGATAGGGTCGCCTAGTTTGAATTTTTGGCCCGTGTTATATCCAATGACCTGGAAATTGTCATCATCAAGATAAAAAAAGTCGCTGCCAAACAATCTGATTGGCACCATGCCTTCACATTTATTTTCGGTAAGTTCGACGTATATTCCCCATTTGCTGACTCCTGAGATGATTCCTTCAAATACTTCTCCTATTTTATCACTTAAAAATTCTGCTTGCTTATATTTTACCGATGCCCATTCGGCTTCCTGGGCTATGCGCTCCTGCTCGGAAACATGTATGCATTTGGATTCATATTCATCCTTATTAAATTGTGTTTTGCTATCCGAAAGGTACGAATTTAATAACCTGTGTACCATTAAATCCGGATATCTGCGTATGGGTGAAGTGAAATGCGTGTAATAATCAAAGGCCAGGCCGTAATGACCTATGTTTAGGGTTGAATATTCGGCTTTTGCCATAGTACGTATTGTTAATGTTTCTATAATATTTTGTTCGCCTTTGCCTTCTACATCTTTTAATAGCCGGTTCAGTGACTCGGAAATGCCTTTACGGCGAACCGTATCTATCTTATAACCTAATTTGGATACAAATTCGGCAAAGGAATTAAGTTTTTCGGGATTAGGTATGTCATGGACCCTGTATACAAAAAGTTTGTTCTGATATTTTTTGCTTTTGCCAATTTTTTCTGCCACTGCTTTATTGGCAAGCAACATAAACTCCTCGATAAGTTTGTGTGTATCTTTTTGCTCCCTGAAATAGACTGAAAGAGGTTTGCCGTTTTTATCAAGATTGAATTTAACCTCCTTCCTGTCAAAAAGAATAGAACCGTTTTTTATTCGCTTTTCACGAAGTTTTTTTGCTATCGTATTAAGGGTATTTATTTCATCAAAAAATTTACCGCTTTTCTCGTCAATAATTTGTTGCACCTGGTCGTATGAAAACCGTTTGTTGGAACGAATAATCGATTTTGTAAATCTTGTCTTGGTGACGTTGCCTGTAAGATTTATGTTGAAAATAATGGAAAAGGTCAGTCTGTCGCAATCGGGCTTAAGTGAACAAATATCGTTCGACAATATTTCCGGTATCATAGGAATAACTCTGTCTACGAGATAAACAGATGTACCCCTCTTAAATGCTTCCTTGTCAATAGCGGTGTTTGCGTGTACGTAATGAGAAACATCGGCAATATGGACACCTGCTTCATAAAGGTTGTCAGAAATTTTTTTTATCGATAGTGCATCATCAAAATCTTTTGCGTCAGAAGGATCTATGGTAAAAGTAAGAATATTTCTGAAATCTTCGCGTTCGTCAAGGTTGTGTGTCGTTATATCGCAGGCGATTGATGCTGACTGGGCAAGAACATTATCCGGAAAGTCTACCGAAAGATCATTATCAGAAATTATTGATGCTATTTCAACTTCATTATCACCCGGATCGCCTAATACTTTTGTAATTTTGCCGAAAGGGTTTTTTGCATGTTTGGGCCAGTCAGTAATTACTGCAATTATCTTTTGACCGTTTTTTGCATTATTAAGGTTTTCAAAAGGTATATAAATATCGAAAGGCATTGATTTGCTGTCGGCTATTACAAAAGAATGTTTGTTGGCTTTTTCAAGTATACCCGAAAATTTTGTTTTTTTCCTTTCGATAACCTCGGTTATTTCACCCTCGGTCTTCTGGTTTTTGCGCTTGGGAAAAAGAAAAACTTTCACTTTGTCACCATGCAATGAATTATTGGTATTATTTGGTGAGATCTTTACATCTTCAGGAAATTCATCAGTTATTACATATGCTTTGCCGGTTTGTTTCATATCTACTATGCCGGTAATAACAGGAGCATTTTTTTTTCGTTCCTTTAAAAGATGAGGATGTAATTTGTATTTGCCGGGAGTGAATTCTATTAATTTGTTCTGCTTTGCCAATGAATGAAGAATGCCGGTGATATATTTTTTGTATTTTGAGCCTTGTTCACCCAAAGACCTGACAATTTGCTTATAATTGTATCCGGCTTTCGGATTATTGTAAAAAAGCTGCAGGATGTCGTTTGAAAGTGAACTTTTAATTTTTTCTTTGTTTTTTGACATTTAATAGGATATTGATTCCAAAAAATACAAATTTAATAAATTAATTAATGGTAAAGAATTAAAAAAGTAGTATGTGTATGAAATATCATAAGCCGAGGTGTTATAAAATTTGATAATTTTTTTTGTGGCTCGGATATAATTAATATATTTACAGAATAAAAAGATCAGTATGGTTTCAAAGTTCAATTTATTACTTCATAAACTTGAT
This sequence comes from Bacteroidales bacterium, assembly GCA_003559855.1. GTDB lineage: Bacteria > Bacteroidota > Bacteroidia > Bacteroidales > UBA7960 > PUKZ01. The sequence continues at coordinate 79,723 of PWJZ01000047.1, read as the reverse complement.
AAATTTATAAAGAGGTATTATAAAAATCTTATAATACGTGGGGTAATTTATTTTGCTGCAATAACCGGTATCGTGTTTCTATTGTGGATATTGCTTGAATATTACGGATATTTTTCCACTGCGGTAAGGGGTATATTGTTTTACACCTTTATTTGTGCTAACATTTATCTGCTTATAAAATATATACTGAACCCGTTGTTAAAACTGTTCAAAATAGGAAAGGTTCTTGATAATGAGGAAGCTGCAAGGTTGGTAGGAAGACATTTCAGGGGAATTGTTGATGATAAGATCGTTAACGTAATTCAATTGCACAAGTTTCTGGAAAAGGATGGTAAGAATGTTGATCTGCTTATAGCCGGGATAAATCAAAAATCAGAAAAGCTTATCAACGTACAATTCGAAAATGTAATCAGGTATAATGAAAATTTAAAGTATCTGTTTTGGGCTGTTGTTCCTGCATTCATTATTACATTCCTTGTAATTTTCTCTCCATTTGTCGTATATGAACCCGCAAAAAGGATTGTTCAGTATAGAACACCATTCGAACGTGCAGCTCCTTTCAGTGTATATATTACGAATGAAAACTTAACCGCTTTCCAAAATGATGATTTTAAACTGAAAATGGAGATAGAAGGAAACGTTTTACCTCAAAAGGTAATGATAAATTACGATAATGTTGAATATCTGACAAATCCGGAAAGAGCCGGAAAATTCAATTATGTTTTCAGGAACATTCAGAAAAAAAAGCAATTTATTATAACTGCCGGAGGCTTTCAATTCGGACCGTATGAACTCGATGTTGTACCAAAACCGGTTATAAACAATTTCGTAATCGTGGTATCAAGTCCTGACTATACCGGAATAGAAGATAAAACATACAGGAATTATGGCGATATAAGCGTTGCTGCCGGATCAGAAATAAATATGAGGTTCAATACACGTTTTGCCGACAGCGTTATAATTGTTACCGACAATGTAAAAAAATATATGGGTGAAAAAGAACCCGGTATTTTTGAATTCAGCAAGGTGATAAATGAATCAATTGCTTATAAGGTATCTACAGGAAACGAATATACCGACAGAGGTGATTCTTTAAAATATTCCGTAAATGCAATACCTGATAGATATCCTGAAATTGCCGTCAGCCAGTATGAAGATTCGGTGCTAATTGCACACAGGTTCTTTTCGGGTCAAATAAGGGATGATTACGGATTCGAACAGCTTAAATTCAAGTATCGTGTAATTGACGGTATGGAAAATCAAAAAACAAAATTCAAGACAGATAATATTGATATAGATGAAAATGCTACTAATCAAACGTTCATGTATCATTTTGACTTGAATTTAGCTGATGTTTTACCGGGGAATGTTGTTGAATATTATTTTGCTGTTTGGGATAATGATGCAATTAACGGGCCGAAAAAAACAAGTAGCAGAAAATTTTCATACCAGGTACCGGGATATGATGAGATAGCAGAAAGTGCAATAAAAGAGTATGAGGAAATAGGAGAAGATATTGGAACGAATATTACGGAAGTAAGCCGTACGCGTGATGATATTGATGATTTGAGGAAAAAACTTTTGGAAAGGGATGATATAGGATGGGAAGAGAAGGAAGCTTTCAGGGAGTTGGCAGAAAGGTATGAGAAGATGAAAGAAAGAATGGATGAACTTTCTGAAAAGAAGAAGGAAAGTGAGTTCAAATATGAGCAATTAAGGGAAAAATCAGAAAGTATTAAGAAGAAACAGGAAGAGATTCAGAGAATATTTGATGAGGCTGTATCGGATGAGTTGAAAGAATTATTTGAAAAGATCGCCGAGGAACTCGAAAAGCTCGGACGTGATGAGATGTATGAATATCTCGAAAAAATGGATTTTGAATTCAGCCATTTTCATGATCAGCTTGACAGGGTTTTGGAATTGTTTAAAATGCTGGAATTTGAAAATATATTGCAGGAAAGTATAGAACGAGCAGAAAGATTAAAAGAGGAGCAGCAGGAACTGATGGAGGATGTTGACCAAAAGGCTGAATTGGACGAGTCATTATTTGAGGAACAAAAAGATATAAAGGAGAGTTTTGATGGCCTGTCGGAGTTACTGGAGAAATTGGAAGAAAAGAACAGGCAGTTAAAAAGACCTCAAAATATTCCGGATACACGAGATGTTCAGCACAATATTGACTATGATTTGAGGAGAGCGTTGGAAGAGATGCTTAACCGGGATCATGAAAACACCTTGAAACATCAAAACAGCACTGTAGAAGGGATGGATCAGCTATCACAGATGTTGCAGAATTTTCAAAGCACGTTGTTTCAGCAGGAGTTGGCAGAAGATGCCCGATTATTGAGGCAATTATTACAGAATTTATTGAAAACTTCATTTAATCAGGAAGATTTGATGAAAGAGGTAAGGAGTGTAAACATAAACGATCCGCGGTATGTTGAAATGATACAGGATCAGAGGAAGATTTTTGATGATTTGAGAGTTATTGAAGATTCATTGACAGCCTTGAGCAAGAGGCAGGTTCAAATAGAGTCATATATAAATCGTGAGATTGCCGGAATAAATATGAATATAGAAAAGGCAATCAAAGATATGATAAATCGCCGCAGGCATGCAGCAGCAAGCCGTCAGCAATTTGTTATGACACATGTTAACAATCTTGCGCTGATGTTGAATGAAAGTCTTCAAAATATGCAGATGCAGCTTGCAATGCAGGAAGGATTCGGGCAGCCAATGGATAACGGACAGGGAATGCAGCAATCTATGCAGGATATTATAGATATGCAGGAAGCAGTAAATGAGATGTTGCAGGAGATGAGAGAAGGGCATCAGCCTGTACCCGGAGAAACCGGTGAAGAAACTACATTAAGCGAACAGCTTGCAAGAATGAGCATGCAACAGGAAGATGTCAGGAACAAACTGCGTGAATTGACTGAAGAACTGAGAAAAGAGCTCGATTTTAGTACCCGGGAGCTGGAACAAATACAACGTGATATGGAACGTACCGAATTGGATATTGTTACAAGAAACATTACAAGGCAAACTATCCTGAGGCAGGAAAGAATTCTTACAAGATTGCTTGAACATGATAGAGCTCTTATGAAACGCGACTTTGAAGATGAAAGAGTAGGGGAAATACCAGAATTTTATGAATTAAGTAACCCTGAAGATATTTTTGAGTATAATAGATTAAAAGAAAAACAAATCGAGATGCTCAAAATGCAACAAATGGAATTTAACCGCTTTTATAATAATTTAATTGAAACATATTTTATAAAGTTTAGAGAATGATGGTTGGAAAAAGTAAGCAAATAGTTATAAGATCAGAATATGAAGAAATAAGCAAAATAGAAAATTTTGTAGAACAAATATGCGATGAATACAATATTTTTAATTCCTATTTCGGAAATATATTAACCGCATTGGTGGGGTGTTGCGAAATAATAATCGACCATATCATTAAAGGAAAATTAGATAAAAGGGAAATTAAGATAGCTTTTAGCTCCGCCAAAAACGGTCTTAATTTTGAAATAAAAAGTCCGATAGAAATATTTAATAATAAATATCTTGAAGAAACATTCGAAAAGGATGATTATGAAAATAAAAAAAAATATTTAATAATTAAATATTTAAGTGATGAGTTTATAATTTCAAACAGTGGTAAAAACTGCGTGATAACATTTTACATCTCAAGTATTAATTATGACAAAACTGTAGAAAGAGATAAGCTGTTGGATGAATATTTTGAGAAAATCAGTGTCAAAAAAAAGGTATAATATTGAATAAAGACGGGGAGATTTTATTTTTTTTTGAAAAAGTTGATAAGTTCAGCTTCGAAGAAAAAAAATACCGGGAATGGATCAGGATGATTATAAAATCTGAAGGATCGGTTCCCGGTTTTTTGAATCTGATTTTTACAAATGATTATGTGTTGCGGAAATTAAATGAAAAATATTTGAAAGAAAGTCATTATACTGATGTTATAGCATTTGAGTACAGCAAAAATGAAGATGATAGGGTCAGTGGCGATATTTTCATCAGCGTGCACAGGGTAAGGGATAATGCAATAGAATTAGGTGAGACTTTTGAAAGAGAGATGCAAAGAGTTATTTCACATGGTATATTGCATTTGCTCGAATATGATGATAAAACCGAAGATCACAAAAAGAAAATGAAAGAGAAAGAAGATCTTTATATTGAAAAATACTGCTGCTTATAGTAGGCGATGATTCCACTATAATTCAACTGATCAAATAATAACAGTAAAACTATAATAGAATATTCCCTGCAGTATATCAAATACGAATTCCGCTGGCTGAATGTATTGTAATATGAGACTTTAAATGAGTGAAATCATGATATCGTATCGAAGAGGTAATGGTCGGGTGTGGCAATTCACGTTTTATAAAGCCCATTATAAATAGTAAGTGTATTTTAATTAAGGGTAAAATGTTTCACGTGAAACAATTTAATTGAATAATATCAGGAAAATGTTTGAGAAATATGACATTATCGTTGTTGGCGGGGGTCATGCAGGATGTGAGGCTGCAATAGCTGCCGGGAAATTGGGCGGTAAAGTTTTATTGATTTCAATGAGCCTTGAAAACCTTGCATTTATGTCTTGCAATCCTGCAATGGGCGGCATAGCAAAGGGACAGATATTGCGTGAAATTGATGCACTCGGCGGTATGTCGGGTATTGTATCCGATTATACTACAATTCAATTCAGAATGTTGAACCGTAGCAAAGGGCCGGCAATGTGGAGCCCCAGAGCACAAATCGACCGGCTTGAGTTTACTAGAAAATGGCGGCAAATTATCGAATCAGTTGAAAACATCCATTTATGGCAGGATACCGTTGAAGAAATAAAGGTTAAAAATGACAAATTTTATTCTGTTAAAACAAAGCTTGGAATTGAAATTAAAGCGCATTGTTGTATAATAACAAGCGGTACTTTTTTAAACGCAAGAATATTTATCGGTAAAAACTGGTTTGAAAGCGGTCGACTGGGAGAAAAAGCATCAAAAGGATTATCAGAATCAATAAAGAAATACGAGATCGAATCAGAAAAATTAAAAACCGGTACATCAGTGAGGATTGACGGAAGAAGTATTGATTTTACACAATTGGACGAGCAGAAAGGCGATCATAATCCAGGCAGGTTTTCTTTCAGGAATACTGCAAGGCCGAAGAAACAAAGAAGCTGTTTTTTAACGTATACAAATCCTCTCGTACATGAAATTTTAAAAAAGGGATTTAAGGATTCACCATTGTATCAGGGAATGATAAAAGGAACGGGTCCGCGTTATTGCCCTTCAATAGAAGATAAGCTTGTAAAATTTGAGGATCGCCAAAGACATCAGTTGTTTCTCGAACCTGAGGGATGGAATACTTATGAATATTATATCAACGGGTTCTCGTCGAGCCTGCCCGAAAATATTCAATACAAGGCATTAAGAAAAATAAAGGGATTGAAAAATGCAAGGATCATTAAGCCTGGTTATGGAATAGAATATGATTTTTTTCCACCAATACAATTAAATTATTCGCTCGAATCAAAGAAAATAGAAAATCTGTTCTTTGCAGGTCAGGTAAACGGAACGACCGGTTATGAGGAAGCCGCATGCCAGGGATTGATGGCAGGTATTAATTCTGTCAGAAAAATTAACGATCTTCAACCTTTTATATTGAAAAGATCGGAAGCATATATAGGCGTACTTATAGATGATTTGGTTACAAAGGGAACAATGGAGCCTTATCGTATGTTTACAAGCAGGGCTGAATACAGGCTGTTGCTCAGGCAAAGCAATGCAGATCTGAGGTTGACAGAAAAAGGATATAATGTCGGATTTTGTTCAAGAACAAGATTTAATGTCGTAAGAAAAAAAATCAACGCAATTGACAGAATTATGGAATATCTTACCAATAATAAGGTGGAAGGTAGAATAATAGATGATATTCTGGAAGAGGCTGGCAGTACAAGATTGAAAATAAAATGCAGCTTGAGGGATCTGATAAAAAGACCACAGGTTTCAATTTTCAAGTTATACGAAACTTTGAATGATTTCAGGGATTTTGTTGAAAGCTTTGATTTGAAATATACAAAATATGACGTATTGGAAGAGGCCGAAATTCAGATAAAATATGAGGGATATATAAAGAAGGAAAAAGAGATGGTCGAAAAGATACGCAAACTTGAGGATCTTTCGTTGGAAAAAGATTTCGATTATATGAATTTGAGCGGTTTATCATTGGAAGCGCGGCAGAAACTTCAGGAAATCAAGCCCCGGAATATCGGGCAGGCAAGCCGTATAAGCGGTATTTCTCCGGCAGACATCTCGGTGTTATTGATTTTTTTGAAAAAATGAATTTGTGTTGAAACTGGGGGTTGGTTTTTTAAAAGAAGGTTTTTAGCATAAAGCGCGAAAAAAGTTTTCACGCCAAGCCGCAAAGGCGTTAAGGAAAAAAATCATAAATGATTTTTTTCTTTGCGTACTTAAAATTCAGCTATCTTAGCACAACTCATTATATTAATAATGAACTCAGTGTTTCGCGCCGGCTTTTATAGATATTTATTTTTTGCGACATTGCGGCTTTGCGTGGGATCCATAATTATTTAAAAACTCTTATATTACCAGGCCATTAAAATCCAGCGTGTTGCAATTAGTTATATAGAAAACCCAAAGACACCAGGAAGCAAATAGAACTGATAATCTGCACTTTGGTCTTGGAGCTATTTCGCTTTGTTCAATACAAGCGCTGTGCTAAGAATAATTCAGGTAAAAAATGTTTCACGTGAAACAATCAGAATATTGCAAATAAACATTAATTAAAGGTGATCATTATAAACACATGCATAATTTGCAAAGAGGAGCTGTCGGTTGTTTATTTAAAGGTAAGAGATGATCTTGTTTCAGGCAAAACATTTACGCTCTTCAAATGCAATAAATGTGAAGTATTGCACACAAAACCTGTACCTGAGGAAGATCAAATGCAAAACTTTTACCAATCTCCGGGGTATATATCGCATACCGTAAAACCTGCCACATTTTTTGAAAAAGCCTACTTTTTTATTCGTAAAAGAATGATAAAAAGGAAAATACGTTATATTGAAGATCACTTCGGAGGAAAGCCGAAAATTCTTGATTATGGCTGCGGAACCGGCGAATTCTTAAAAAAATGTATTGAAAAAGGATGGAAGGGTTTTGGTTTTGAACCCGGTGAGAATGCCCGTAAAATCGCACAGGATAAAACAAAAATCAATATAATGATTAACCGCGATCAATTAAACGAATTTTCTGAAAGACCTTTTGATGTCATTACATTGTGGCATGTTATCGAACATGTTGCAGACCCCGACAAAGCCATGATCTGTATTAATGATATCTTAAAAAAAAACGGGTTGCTTGTCTTGGCAGTGCCAAACTACGATTCATACGATGCGAAACATTATAAAGAATCGTGGGCAGGATATGATGTTCCAAGACACTTGTATCACTTTAATGAAAGATCAATGAAAATACTGGGAGAAAAATATGGTTTTCAGTTAATAAACAAAAAACCTCTGATATTCGACAGCTTTTTTGTTTCATTACTAAGTGAACAAAACTCAAATTTATTGATAAAAATAATAAAAGCTGCAATTGTAGGTTTTATTTCCAATTTGAACGGGCTTTTGAAAAGAAAACCTTATTCAAGCCAGGCTTATTTTTTCAGGAAAAAATAAAATGAAACCCTCATTCAGCAGCGTTTATATAGTAGAAATTGTAACTAATTGTTAACATGGAATGGAATTTGTAATATATTATAAATCCGCAGCTTATTAGTGAAACAAGACAAAAGTATCTCTGTTTCTAATAAAAAACAAAAACGCCTGTACTTATTAATTTGTTGAAGAGCAGTTGATAACAGGCAGATTTAATTGATAATTTTGCTAAAATATTTGCAATGCAACAAATACTGAGAAAAAATATTTATCCTTTAGTCTTTCTGTTTGCAGGAATTGCCTTTGTTTTTGTTTCGGAATGGATTTATGATAAAAAATATTTAGCGGTTGATATTGAAGCAAGAGTATCAGATTTTAATAAAAAATTTCTTGATAATAAACAAAAAGCTTTTGATAATCTTTTATCTCTGACTGAGAATTTTAAAAATTCTGAAAAAGGTATTTTTAAAGATTTAAAACTAATTGAACATCTGGCCAAAAAATATGACAATTATGGTCTTGTTTTTATGGTTAGTGAAGATAACCATGCTGTTTTTTGGTCAGAAAACAGTCTTACCTTTCATGAGCTTACTGGTATTGATGAAGATGAAGGACTGCTTGAATTGCAAAACGGATGGCATTATTATATAAGACAAAGTCGGGACAACTACGATTTTTGGGCTTTTATGCTTTTAAAACGTGATTATAACTATCAGAACAGGTTCCTGAGAAATACTTATCATATGAAATATGAAATGATGCCTGAGCCTGTTGTACCATCCATCGAAGAAACAGATTACCAAGTATTTGATAAGGAGGGGGAAAATATCCTGTTTTATTTCAGTAAGGATGAAAAATCAGATATTTTATATAAATCCATCCCGCTTTACCGTTTGGCATTGTTATTTGCAATATCGGCGTTGTTTTTGATTTTTTATTCTATCTATCATTTTGTCTTTAAGATATATTATTATGAAAAAAGAAAATTTTTTCCTGCTTGTTTGATCTTTATCATGTTGATAATTTTTGCGCGTACAATTTTTTATTTTTATGGAATTGCCTCCTCTTTGTCCGACAGCGAGCTGTTTTCGCCTTCACTTTATGCTGCAGCATATTATCTTCCTTCGCTGGGTGATTTGTTCTTGAATGTAATATTGATTTTTTGGATAACATGGATCATAAACCTCAAAATACAAGATGTAAAATTGAAAACCCTCGATAGTGGCTGGAAAAAAATCTCCGTGGGAGTTGCTGCAACCGGAATAATAGGATTGGCTGGATATGGCATTTATGAACTTATTAAAGGATTGGTAATAAATTCTAAATTAAATCTGAATGTAAATTTCGTCTTTAGTCTTGATTATTATTCAATAATAGGATTCTTGATTATTGGTTTTATATTGTTTGCATTTTACTTTTTTTCAAGAACAGTTTTATGGTACGTTAAGGCAGTCATAAAACCTGTACAATATATGTACACCGTAATTTTTTCGTCATTTTTAATATTACTGGCATTAACCTTTCCGGTGAATATTCAATATCCGTTATCTCTGGCGGGTTTTGTGCTACTTCTGATGCTATTGATAATCAATGAAAAAATTACGGAAGATAAACAATTGAAGTTTAGCAATTTAATTCTTTATATATTTGTTTTTTCTATGATTTCCACAACAGCTCTTTATGGCTTCAATGAAATCAAAGAGCGAAATGAAAGAAAAAGCCTTGCTTTAAAATTATCGTCCGATCAGGACCCTATTGCTGAATATCTCTTTCTGGAAAACGAAAATGATTTGCTTAAAGACAAATATCTGAAAGAAATTATTTACGATGATCCTTACAATGAGTATGATGTGTATAACTATTTAAAGGCAAATTATTTTTATGACTATTGGCTTAAATATGATATGCAGATCACAATATGCCATCCTGATGATATACTTTTGATTAAACCGTCCAATATTGAAGTGGAATGCGGTTATTTTTTTGATGATTATATTAAATCATTCGGGAAATCAACAGATTCCGAGTATTTGTTTTACCTTGAGAATAATACAGGCAGAGACAGTTATATTGTAAGGTTGCCGATATTTTTTCAGAATGATCATCTGCAAAAATATCCTGAAAAATCACCCGATTACTATGTATATGTGGAATTCGATTCTAAATACATACCAAGAGATATGGGTTTCCCGGAATTACTCTTGGATGAATCGGTTGATATAAAAAGGGAACTGATTAATTATTCTTTTGCTTTTTATAAATTCGGTGAGCTTACCCACAGGGTGGGAAATTATTTCTTTAATAACAAATCAGCCGCTTATGGGGATTTTAAAAAAGAATTTACCTTTTTTGAAAAAGAAAATTTTCATCATTTGAATTACCAGAAAGATGAAGAAACTCAAATAATTATAAGCCGTGAAAAAGATGGATTTTTTGAAATTATAGCACCGTTTTCTTATTTGTTTATCTTGTTTTTTCTGATGGTGTTGGTTTTTTGGATTATACTGCATGCATGGAAGGGTGATTTTAGGTTGAAATTTAACTTCAAACGCAGGGTGCAGTTTTCGATGGTATTGATTGTTATTTTATCAGGAATAATCATTGGGTGGGCTTCGGTTTGGTTCTTACTTAATGTTCATGAGAATAAAAGTTTAAATATAGTCAGTGAAAAAGCCTACAGCATACTGGTTGAAATGGAAAACAACCTGGGGGAAGAGCCATATCTTGATTATCAATACGAATATTATCTTTCGGATCAGCTGCTCAAACTCTCCAATGTATTTTTTACCGATATTAATCTGTTTGATCCGGGAGGAAATTTATTGGCATCTTCGCGTTCAAGGATCTATGACGAAGGACTGGTTTCATCATTAATGGATCCGGTGGCTCTGGGTACAATGAAAGATAGGAATAAAAGTTTTTTTATACATAATGAGCATATCGGCAGGCTTCAGTTCCTTTCGGCATATATTCCTTTGAAAAACTTTGAAAATGACCTTCTTGCTTATATTAATCTGCCTTATTTTGCCAGGGAACGAGAGATGCAGTATGAAATTTCAACATTTTTGGTTGCTTTTATGAACATTTACCTTTTATTATTGGTAATGGCCATTGTCGTCGCATTTTTTATTTCCAACTATGTTACCCGCCCCTTGCAGCTCATAAGGGAAAGTTTATCACGCATAAAGCTTGGCCGGACAAACATGAAAATAGAATGGAGCCGTAATGATGAAATTGGAAACCTTGTCAGGGAATATAACCGTATGATTGATGAGCTTGAAATAAGCGCAGAGCTTTTAGCCAAGAATGAAAGAGAATCAGCATGGAGGGAGATGGCTAAACAGGTGGCACATGAAATCAAAAATCCGCTTACACCTATGAAACTCAGTGTGCAATATTTACATAAGGCCTGGAAAGACAGGGTAGAAGACTGGGAAGAGCGACTGGAGGGATTTACAAAAACCATGGTTGAGCAGATCGATTCATTATCACTTATAGCAAGCGAATTTTCTGATTTTGCCAAACTGCCTTCAAACAATAACAGCTGGATTGAACTGAACAGCTTCATTCCAGAAATAGTGGAATTGTACAAGGATTTTGAAAAAGTGAAAATAAACCTGAATATCGATGAGCAGAAAATGACAATTTATGCTGACCCCAAACAAATGTTGCGTGTATTTAATAATCTTTTAAAAAACGCAATACAATCTTATGAAAAAGACCAAACAGCCCATATTACTATCGATTGCTTTAAAGAAGAAGATCATGCGGTTATTTGTATTAAAGACAAAGGTTGCGGGATAACTGATTCGCAGAAAGATAAAATTTTTAAGCCCTATTTTACTACCAAAACCGGTGGCCTTGGTCTGGGTTTGGCAATGGTAAAAAACATCATAGAAGGTTTTGACGGAACCATTTCCTTTGAATCACAGGCCAATAAGGGATCAACTTTCATAATAAGGATGCCCCTGGTAAATTATGAAAAAGAATGATCGTGGCGTTTTGCCGGAACATGAACCAAATATGTTTAATAAGCTGATAATCAATGTATTAATATTGGCAGGTTTTGATCCATTGGATGCTTTACCATACTATTGCCGCTATGCGGCTTTGGGTTAGGTTGGATAACTGTGCTTGGCTACCACAGTGTAGCCGCGAACGTGGCTTAGTAAAACAAATCTTTTTTAACGCACTTTTCGCTTGTTTTGTAAGGTGTCTTCACCGGGACCGGAGGATGCTGCTAAAAAGTTTTTTGCAGAGAGCAGGAGCGGGTGGTGGCGGCACAGCAGCCACCTCTCTTACCCCCTCTTCTCTGCGATGATCCTGTCATTTCGACTGCAGTGAGACCACGAAGTAGCAGCGAAGCTAAATCCCGAAAAAGAACAGCAGAATGTTTTTCCCGGATTTTTTCTTCAACTTTTTCTCCCGCATGTGCGGGACAGCAATCAAGCTCAAACGATGCTTTTACACAGTGTTTAAGTGGTTGAAAGTTCTATCATTTGAAAATCTTGATGTTGTTTTTAAAACATCTGCATGCTTTTCCACTTTTCTTAGTGCCTTCGCGCCTTGCGGTTAGTATTTAATACCAGGATTTGAAGCCAAAGACAGATAAACCCCTTTGGGCGCAATTGCAGGCCTTCCGGCGCGTATCTCAAAGGTATCCCTGTTATTTATATTCCAAAATTTCGGCTTCACCTTTAAGCACAATTAGGGCATTCATGGCGAGTGCCCGCATTTCATTTTCACCAGGATTAACAAATACGGGGGAGATATGTCTTACTCTTTCGGTAATGCTTTCAACAAGTTTTTTCCCGTATGCCATTCCTCCGGTTAGAATTATAGCATCTACATTTCCTTTGAGGACAGTTGACATGGCACCGATTTCTTTGGCTACCTGGTAAGCAAGGGCTTCCTGAATAAAATCCGCTTTTTTATCACCTTTATTGGCGCGTTTTTCAATTTCATAGGCATCATTAGTGCCTACATAGGCAACGTAACCGCCTTGCCCGGTAATCATTTTTTTTACTTCTTCATAAGTTACTTTGCCGCTGAAACATAATTTGGCTAATGATCCTACGGGCAATGTCCCGCTGCGTTCGGGTGAAAAAGGACCATCACCATCCAAAGCCTGGTTAACATCAATTACCTTACCCCTGTGATGCGTACCAACCGAAACACCACCGCCAAGATGAGCAACAATAAGATTCATATCTTCATAATTTCTGGATAATGATTTGGCGTGCTGGCGTGCCACAGCTTTTTGATTCAAAGCATGAAATATTGAAATCCTTTCAAACCTGGGATGACCTGAAATACGGGCAATATCATCCAGTTCATCAACAACGACCGGATCAGCTATAAATGCCTTGGCGCCTTTAATTGACCTGGAAATATCTTTAGCTATTAACCCTCCCAAATTACTTGCATGTTGCCCAAGAATACCCTTTTTAAGATCCTTTAACAACGCTGTATTAACTTCATATACCCCGCATTTTACGGGTTTTATAAGCCCGCCGCGGCCAATTATTACGCCAATGTCGTTTTTGCTGAAACCCGAATTCTCTATTTCATCCAAAATTACATCCTTGCGAAACTCAAACTGATCGGTAATTTTAGCAAATTTGTCAATATCTTCCCTGGAGTGTTTGACATTCTTGAGAAATATCTCTTTAGTACCTTGAAACAGAGCAATTTTTGTTGATGTAGAACCCGGATTAATAACCAGAATTAATTTATCATCCATTTTATTCGTTTTTCTGAAAAATTAAAGATCATTAACTATTGATTAATAGCGGCAGCCAGTGCAATGCTGTTCAGTTTTGTTTCATCAGTATCGGCACGCGAGGTCAGAACTATTGGTGCTGCTGCACCTATAATTACTGCGGCACATTTCGCTCCGGCAAAATATATGAAAGCTTTGTATAAGCTATTTGATACATCAATATCATCGCCTACCAGTATGTCGGCATCGCCGGCCACGGGACTGTCTATACCTTTTATTTCGGTGCTTTTTTTGCTGATGGCATTATCAAATGCCAGAGGCCCGTCAACAATACAATTCTTGATTTGTTTGCGATGAGCCATCCTGGCAAGGATAGCTGCCTCTGCAGAAGATTTTATGTCGGGATTGACGGTTTCTACAGCGCTTAAAACAGCTACTTTGGGCTGTTTGATACCAAGGCGACGGAAATACTCAACAGAATTGCGAATTAATGATATTTTCCCTTCAAGATCAGGTGATATATTCATAGCTGCATCGGTAAGCCCTAATAATTTATGATATGCGGGAAGCTCGAAAATGGCCAGATGCGACAACAATTCTCCGGTTCTCAACCCCCATTCTTTGTTTAATACCGCACGTAAAAGACTCGCAGTGCCAAGATTACCCTTCATAACTATATCAGCTTCCTTTTTGCTTACCATCTTGATTGAACAAGCAGCAGCACTGTCAATATCCGGGTCATCTATAACCCTTACACCATCAAGATTAAAGCTCTTTTCATATGCAATTTCTTCTATATTCTTTTTATCACCTACAAAAATAAGCTTGACTATTCCCGCATTGTAAGCATCCATAGCAGCAGACATCGCATTTGTATCATGCGCGGCAGCCAATACCAGCTTGCTGATCTTACCTTTCCTTGCCATTTTGTGTAGAGCCGATAATTTCTTTAACATCCTTTTATTGTTTATAGGTTTTATTATTCAATTCGATTATCAGCCAAAAATAGTAAAAAATATGCAAAATCCTTTTTAGATGCAGGAAAGAATTAATTTGTAAATTTGGTTATTCAAAATGCAAAAACCAATGGTTACAGACAGATTTTTTTGGCTTATATTTAACGGAAAAAGCCTCGTTTTTGCTGCGAACGGTTAAATGAAACATGTAAAAAGATATTCTTTTTAATCAGTTAAATAAAGGGTCATTCATTAAATAAAATTTATAAATTAGCTGCGTTTATTTAATTAAAGATTAATATTGAGGAGTTTTTCCTGATTGTATAAAGGATGTTTTAGCTGAAATAGTAATGCAGAAGGATGACATACAAATAAAGATGTTTTCTGACCCGTTGTTGTTTTATACGGCAATGCTCGATGATATAAAAACTGCAAAAAAAAGTATTTATATTGAAATATACCGTTTCAGCAATGATCCTTTTGGAGTACGTTTCAGGGATAATCTTTTGAAAAAGTGCCGGGAGGGGGTTAATGTAAAGCTATTGATCGATTCGTGGGGTGCATCATCATCTTATAGTTTTTTTCAGGACCTTATTGAGGAGGGTGTGGAGTTGCGGTTTTTTGAAAAAATAAGATTCAATTTTGATGTTTTTACAAAAGGCCACAGGCGAAATCATCGCAAGCTATTGATAGTAGACGAGGAGATTGTCTATATAGGTTCCGCGAATATTACAAGTTATTCGCTCAATTGGCGTGAATCGGTTTTCAGGTTAAAAGGTGATATCGCAAAAAAGTTTACCGGGGTGTTTTGGGGAAATTTCAAAATATATAAAAAATATTTTTACGACAAGGTAGAATATACTAAAATCATAAAACATAATAAACTGGAAATATTGCGTGATGTACCTTCTCTCATTCATCAGCCTGTGCAAAAGAAATTTCTGGAATTGATAAATAAAGCTTCCAAAGAGATAATTATTGAAACACCTTATTTTTTACCCGGGGCGCATTTACGTAAAGCTCTTATGGAAGCAGGAGACCGCGGCATTTCTGTCAGGGTAATTATACCAAAAAAATCGGATATCCAGATACTTGATGTGCTTACTTCGAAGTATCTTGGAGAACTCTCCCAACATAATGTAAAAATATTTTTTTTCCTGTCACAAAACCTCCATTCAAAGATTTTTCTGGTAGACAGAAAGTATTTTGTCGTAGGATCGTCAAACTTTGATTACCGTTCTTTCAGATATATGCATGAAATATGCCTTGCAGGTCAGCATAAATCAATGGTAAAACAAATAGTAAGTCACATTAATGAAACACTGAAAGAATCAGAGAATTTTGATTTCGATAGCTGGACAAAAAGACCTGCAGTGCAGAAGTTCTTCGAATGGTTGCTGGTACCTTTCAGGCATCTTTTCTGATCAGTATACGGTCAGACAATTTACTTCAGTGCCAAAATTCGGAAATTTAATTTTGATATAGTTTGCAGTGATTTTAATTATGAAGAAAATGTTGTTCAAAACTTTAGAAAATTATATACGTATATATATAGAAAAAAATTATTATTTTTGCCCGCAAAATTCTGGTAAGGTAAAAAAGTAGACAAGAAAGTAAAACTATGCGGTTATTTGGAAAAGGATTTAAACTCAGGTTTTCAGACAAGTTTTCGTTTTTTTTAACGACTGTATGCAATTGTTTTTCAAAAGCTGCTTATTCTTATCGTTATATTTTATTGTTTGTTGTTTTTATTATTTTTGGCTCATCTGATCTGAATGTTACAAAAAGTGTTCACGAACAGGGGGTGGGAGGTTATTCGGGCCTGGAAGATTTGAATTTGGTTCCGGTGGTTTTCGGGGATCAGATAAGGTATTATGATGAGACTGTAACAAGTATACTGGAAAAAAATAATTTCAATGGCAATGTGTTGATTGCCAGGTACGGATTAATAATTTACAACCGTTCATTCGGATATGGTGATTTTACCGGCAAAACTCCATTAAATGATTCTACTGTTTTTCAGGTTGCCAGTATAAGTAAGACTTTTACGGCTGCTGCTGTTTTACTTTTGCATCACAGGGGGTTGTTGCACATTGATGATCCGGTGGTACGCCATATTCCCGAATTTCCCTACCACGGGATAACAATACGGCATTTACTCACTCATACATCAGGTCTGCAAAACTATATGTGGCTTATAGAAAACCGGTGGCAACGTAAGACGATGCCTGCCAATGAAGATTTACTTAACCTGTTTGTCAGATATACTTTGCCGGTAAATTTTCAGCCAGGGCAACGATTTGCTTATTCAAATACCGGTTATGTATTTTTGGCTTTACTGATTGAAAGAGTTTCAGGTAAAAGTTATGCAGGGTTTATTGAGCAGGAAATATTTGAGCCGCTCAAAATGAACCATTCATTTGTGAAAGACTTGCATAATCCGGCCGTTATTGAAAACATAGCTTATGGTTATCGCAGGTTCAGAAATTCTTACATCCGCATACCTCATAATTATATTGATGGTGTGTTGGGAGATAAAGGCATATATTCTTCAGTTATTGACCTTTACAAATGGGATCAGGCTCTTTACGACAATTCGCTGCTCCCGGAAAGCCTTAAATATAAAGCATTTGAATATGCCAGGCTTAATAATAACAGAACCGTAAGTTATGGGCTTGGCTGGCGGCTCCAGACATTCCATAACCGCAAAGTAGTGCACCACCCGGGCAGATGGAACGGATACCGTACTTCGTTCAATAGATTTATTGATGATCATACCACCATAATTCTATTGAACAATACAAACAGGGATATAACATACCTTGTTGAAGAACTGAAGCTTGTTTTGTTCCGTGATCAAATCAAAGGTATTACCGGACAGACAGACGCTTCATCAGAAAATTAATGTAAGAAAGATTTCTGAAAGCAGGTCGGATAAATATCTTGTTTAGCCGTAGCAATTATTACATATACCGGGCGCATTATTTTTCCGTAGTAAGCATGAACGAAGGGCGTTAAGCTTTTCGCCCTTCCAGATTTCCGTGATTTTTTTTTCATATATGTTTCCTGCAGTATATTCAGGTATTTTATCATAACAGCAAGGGACAACATCGCCGTCGGATGTAATAACAACCTGGCTCCAGATGCGAAAGCAGGGCTTTTGCCGGTTGCCTTTTACACGCAATGTACCGTCTGTAAGCTGTTTGTAACGACGGTATTTCTCATTTGACGGCGATAATTCCTGTATTGACACTGGATCCTGAAATTGCATCGATTTAAGCTTTACCGAGTCAACACCAAGATGCTTCGCATAGCTTTTGAGATGTATGAGCTCATCTTCGTTGTTGCGGTGTACCAAAAACTGTATAACAATAAACGGATGATTGGTTTTCATAACCTTTTTCTGCTTTGCCAAATCTTTAATGCCATGAATCACTTTTTCAAAGTCACCGGCTTTCCTGTAATGACTATATGTTTCGGCGCTTATTCCGTCGAGCGAAACAACAAGCTTGTCAAGCCCCGAACATATAAGCTCTTTATTGCTGTTTTTATCAAGAAAATGACCGTTGGTCGAAATGACAGTATAAAATCTTTTGTTTTTGGCTTTTAAAATAAAATCAAAGATGTTTTTATTAAGAAAAGGTTCACCTTGAAAGTAGAGGTTAATATAAAAACTTTTACGATATGTTTCATCCAATAATTTTTCAAAAATCGCTATATCCATAAATCGCTTTTTCCGTTTGGTTTTTCCGGCTCCGGCAATACATTCCGGGCATCGGAGGTTGCATTTTGATGAAACTTCGGCAGAAAAAGCAAAAGGCATCTTTGCTGTATGAACATTTCCTGTTATAACTGAAGCATAGTAACTTAAAAGGATTTTGAAATAATTGAGCAACGGCTTACCGGATAATGCCCCGGCAAACCTTACAATATTATGCAAATGTGATTTATAGCTGAGTCGCATTCCTGTAAAATGTAATTAAAACCCTGATTTTTAATAACATATATTTGCCTAAACCGGCATTATTGTTTCTAGTGTTATTGTAACGGACAACAGGTTAATTAAATACGATTTAGCCGTTATCCCGTTAATATTAATACTACCTTAGTTTCCAAAGCTTACTGAGAGGTCATTTACGTGCATTGCCTGTAAGATAGCTTTGCCAGGTTATCTGAGTTATCCTCCCTTGCGATCATCAGTGAATGAGGATTTCATATAAAACAAAACCCGTCGTTAATATTAAATTCATTTTCAATATTTTCTAAAATACACAAAGCCTGTTTTTCGTCTTTGATAATTTGTTCTTTCAGCGCTTCGACAGAAGAAAAACGTTTTTCATCACGAAGCCTGTCAATAAGATGTACGGATATATTTTTTCCATATATAGTATCTTTAAAATCAAAAATATGTGCTTCAATTGCAAAGTCTCTTTTGTTAAGAGTCGGGCGTACTCCTATGTTTATCATACTTTTATACCAATTGTTGGCAATGTTAACCATTGAAACATAAACACCGTTGGTGGGGATTTTTTTTCTAATGTCGTCAATTGAAATGTTGGCTGTGGGATAGCCCAGTTTTTGACCCAGGCTTATTCCTTCAATAATTGTGCCTCTGAGCTGATAAAAATAACCCAGCTCAAAAGCCGCTTTTTTTACCATGCCTTTATAAAGTAATTTGCTGATAATGTTAAAATCACTCAACCTTGGAGGCAAAGCAACAAGACGGCTGTCAATACAGTCGTTATCAAAAACAGAAATTAAAGAAGAATCTGCATAAATGGCAGAGGCTTTCTTAACTAATCCCGGCAAAATATTGCCGGAAGAGTGTTGTTTTTCAACCGTTATATCTTTCCTGTCAACAAAAAGTAAATGTTGTACGCCTGATATTTTGTAAAAATCAATTAACTCACTTTTACTGTTCAAAATATAATTGCTGTTAAAACGTGTATTGATCTCTTTTGAAGATTGTTTATTTTCAACATGAACAAACAGAATGTCGTCAAGGCCCCCAATAATAATATGATTTATAAGGTAATGCCAGTTTTTGCATGTCAGGCCCGGAAAAGTGCCTATGACGATATACCTGAAAGAATCATTTAATGGTATCTGATTTTTTGAGTATAGTTTCATCTGTTCAGGGTTTTATTATCTTGATTCCTAATAACTTCGGTAGAATCTTCTGTTTTATCATTCTTCTGTATTTTTAAAGCTATCAATCCAGAAGGTTTTATTCGTATAAAATGTATTAAAGTCTTGATATTTAATAATATATATTAGTTTTTTATTAGTATTAATTTCGTGGTAACAGTTTAATTAAAAGCTATTCACTTGTTACCCGTTCACCCCGGTAAATAAACTTTTTAAAATTATTGTTTTTTAAATCAATATCAAACAAGTAATTCAGCCTTGTATAATGACATTACCTTGTTATTTCAAGGGGTAAACCCGTAATTCGTCGCTATCATTCATTATTTTTTTAACGTCAGTGAATGAGGTTTTCAATGTGGTCAAAATTTGAATATGCTAAAATACGAAACGTTTGTAAATATTGATTCGAGATTCAACAATTATGGTCATCAAGATATATAATAGAAATGTTTAATAAAAATTTCATATCATATACTATTAAATTTCAATTATTTAGCTGGCCTGAACAATAAAATTCTGTTTAAAACCCTGAACTTTTATTTCCGAACAATAAAAATGTTTAAATTCGTTTACTGAAAATTAAATAAAAGGTCAAAAAATCAAAATATATTCCTGATGGAAAATAAAAAGGGCATAATATCGCAGGTAATAGGGCCTGTGGTTGATGTTTCATTTGATAATACTGAGATGTTGCCGGTTATATATGAGGCTCTTGAGGTTACCAATAATCTTGGCAAGGTGGTTGTTCTGGAGTGTCAGCAGCATATGGGTGAGGATACTGTACGCACGATAGCGATGGATTCGACAGACGGTTTAAGTAGAGGCATGGAGGTTATTTGCACGGGTAAGCCGATCACCATGCCTGCCGGTCAGGAGATACGTGGCAGGTTACTCAATGTAACGGGGAAAAGTATTGACGGCATGGGCGATGTGGAAACCCGGAAACGGTATCCGATACACCGTGATGCTCCGACATTTGAGCAGTTGAAAACGGAAAACGAGATCCTTTACACCGGCATTAAAGTTATCGATTTGCTAACGCCCTATCTGAAAGGCGGAAAGATTGGTTTGTTTGGTGGTGCGGGTGTTGGAAAAACAGTATTGATCATGGAGTTGATAAACAATATTGCCAAGGGCTATCAGGGGATGAGTGTTTTTGCGGGTGTTGGCGAACGTACACGTGAAGGGAATGACCTGCTTCGTGAGATGATTGAGTCGGGTGTTATACGCTACGGAGAAGAGTTTAAAAAATCAATGGAGGAAGGAACATGGGATCTTTCGAAGGTTGACAGGGAAGCTCTTGCACAGTCGCAGGCTACGTTGATTTTTGGGCAGATGAATGAGCCGCCCGGTGCCAGAGCAAGAGTAGCGCTGTCAGGACTGTCAGTTGCAGAATATTTCAGGGATGGTGATGATGAAACATCGGGTGCTGATATACTGTTTTTTCTCGACAACATTTTCCGTTTTACGCAAGCCGGCTCGGAAGTTTCGGCGCTTTTGGGTAGAATGCCGTCGGCGGTCGGCTATCAACCCACGCTTGCTACGGAAATGGGGCTTATGCAGGAGAGGATAACATCAACAAAAAGAGGGTCTATCACATCAGTGCAGGCAGTTTATGTGCCGGCCGATGACCTGACAGACCCGGCACCGGCAACTACTTTTTCGCACCTCGACGCTACTACAGTGCTCAGCAGAAAAATATTCGAACTGGGTATCTATCCCGCCGTAGACCCGCTCGATTCAAGCTCAAGAATACTTGCACCGGATATTGTAGGCGAAGAACATTATAATGTGGCTAAAAAAGTGAAAATGTTGTTGCAACGATATAAAGAACTCCAAGACATAATAGCTATTCTTGGTATGGATGAGTTGTCGGATGAAGATAAACAAGTCGTTCACAGAGCAAGAAAAGTTCAGCGATTTCTCAGCCAGCCTTTCTTTGTAGCAGAACAGTTTACCGGGCTTAAAGGAGAGTTTGTGCCCATCGAAGAAATAATTAAAGGCTTTAACATGATAATAAACGGTGAAACCGACCAGTATCCCGAACAATCATTTCTGCTTGTCGGAACAATAGAGCAGGCTATTGAAAAAGGTAAAGGACTCTTGGAAGAACAAACAAAAAATAAGTAAATGTTTCTCGAAATAATATCACCCGAAAAAACCGTTTATACCGGGGAAGTTGTATTAGTACAATTACCGGGAGCTATGGGTTCTTTTGAGATCCTTAAGAATCATGCCCCGCTGGTAGCTCTCATCGAAAAGGGGAAAGTGAAAATAATAGACGAAAACCGTAAGCTTTTCTACCTCGACGTAAATGAAGGTATTGTGGAAGTCAAAAATAACCAGATTAGAGTGCTTATGTCTTAAAATTAGCAATCAACTTGCTATCTGTTATCACTCTTCTGTAACTCCAAATTTCAGGTAATTTAAAATTATTTGGACGAAATATTGGTAAGTTGCGCCTTTAAAACTTCAGGCAATTTGTCGGCGGTTTGAAAATCAGAAAAATTTTTGATTATTAAATCCGGTTGCTAATTTATACATTAACAAGATTTTAGTAAACGATTGGATATGGATTTGAATTTTGTAAAGTTAAAAACAAAAATCTTATCCATTATTTATTATATTTGCTAAAAAGTTTTAAAATGACAAAACGATGGGTGGTAAAAAATAATGCTGATCCTGAAGTAGTTCAACGCCTTGCCGAAAAACTGTCCATCGATCCGATTTTAGCCAAGCTGTTATATTTCCGGGGAATCACTGACTTTGAGGATGCAAGGAATTTCTTTCGTCCGAGCCTCACTTCATTGCATGATCCTTTTTTGCTGAAAGATATGGATAAGTGCGTAAGCCGGATAAGCCGCGCAATTAAAAACAATGAAAAAATATTGGTTTATGGCGATTATGATG
This sequence comes from Bacteroidales bacterium, assembly GCA_003559855.1. Classification (GTDB taxonomy): domain Bacteria; phylum Bacteroidota; class Bacteroidia; order Bacteroidales; family UBA7960; genus PUKZ01. Next base: position 57,279 of record PWJZ01000047.1, on the reverse strand, counting down.
TTGACGGAACAACTGCGGTAGCTCTTTTATATTCTTTTATAAAGGAGTTTTATTTTAATGTTGACTTTTACATTCCAGACAGATATTTGGAGGGATATGGTATCAGCTATAAGAGCATTGATTTTGCCTCTGAAAATGGATTTTCGGTTATAATAAGCCTTGATTGCGGCATTAAAGCAGTAAGCCAGGTTGCTTATGCGCGTGAGAAAGGTATTGATTTCATTGTTTGTGACCACCATAGACCCGGCGAAATATTACCCCCGGCATATGCTGTTATTGACCCCAAACAGGTAGATTGCCCTTACCCATACAAAGAATTGTCGGGATGCGGTTTGAGTTTTAAAATAGCGCAGGCACTGAGCAAAAAAAGTAAAAAATCGTTTACTGATTTGAAAAAATATCTTGACCTTGTGGTAGTCAGCATTGCTGCCGATATTGTCCCCATCACAGAAGAAAACCGGGTATTTGCCTATTACGGAATTAAACAGATTAACCTGGACCCCCGTCCCGGGCTGGAATCTATTTTGTTTTACAGTAACGTATTCAGAAAAAACCGGCCGGATAAAAACACAATCTTTACACGTGAGATCACAATCAATGACCTTGTTTTTATTGTTGGACCGCGCATCAACGCTGCAGGAAGAATCGAAACCGCAAGTAATGCCGTAAAACTGCTTATTTGTGAAAAAATGGCAGACACTCATGACCTGAGCCTTAATATTGACAATCAAAATACCGAAAGACGAAATCTCGATGTTGAGATCACCAGGCAAGCCTTAAAAATGATTGAAAGCGATCATAAGCTTAAATCAAGTAAGGCCACAATACTCTATAACCCTGACTGGCACAAAGGAGTTATCGGAATTGTGGCTTCACGCCTTACAGAATCGTATTACAGGCCTACAATAATCTTAACACTTTCCAATGGTATGATAACTGGATCGGCAAGATCGGTAAAAGATTTTGATATATATGATGCCATCAATGATTGCAAAGAACATCTTGAACATTTCGGCGGGCATAAATATGCCGCCGGACTTAGCCTGAAACCCGAAAAACTGCAGGATTTCTCAAACGATTTTGAAAATTTTGTCGATCAGAATATTACAGATGAAATGCTTATACCGGAAATAGAAATTGATGCAACAATTAAGCTATATGATATTACTGATAAGTTTTTTAGAATATTAACACAATTTGCACCTTTCGGACCGGGTAACAGTAATCCTGTTTTTATAACCACTAACCTTGTTGACCGTGGCTCAGCAAGAATTGTGGGAAATAATCACCTTAAACTCAAAGTTTCCCATTCTGACTATCTCAGAAAAGAATTCAATGCAATCGCATTTCAACAAGGAAACTTCCTGCCCGGAATACAACAGGGCAAATCTTTTGATATCACTTACCATATAGAAGAAAATACATGGAATGACAAAACTTCAATTCAACTTAACATATCCAATATCAGGTTTTCCGAAAACCAATAACATTTTAGTGGATAAAGTCATTGTTGAGGGTAATGTATATAAATTAAATAAATTCCAAGCACCAAGCACTAATTATCAAACAATTTTCAAATTTATTAAACCCGTAGAAATTAAATTTGCAAAAATTTTTGAAGTTATTAACTAATATACAATTAATTATTTCAGGAAAATTTTACAAACCTGTTTTCAACGGGTTTAAATTATAAAATGTTCAAAACAATCATAAATACTTATATCCTCAATGTTTTCAACTGCCAGAGGCAACTTTTGGTAAATTCTCTTACCCTCCCGGCAAACCGGAAAGCACGTTCTTCTAAATCGTAATAACTTTTACGACTGGTTGTATCTTTATGTAGCGTTTGTTTCATTAGAACATTATATCATTATAATTTGTTTGATAATTGGTGCTTGAAATTTGGTGCTTAAAATAATATTATACCCGAATTGTAACTAAATAAATTATTTCTTTTTAGTTTCCACTAAATTTGCAGTAGAACCATTTTTTTTTATGCACACTAAAGCAACATATTTTTTTCGTAAATTCGCAAACATGGAAACAGTAGTTAGCGGAATAAGGTCAACGGGCAATCTTCATCTTGGCAACTATTTTGGTGCTGTAATGAATTTTGTAAAGATGCAGCATGAGCATAAATGTTATTTTTTTATTGCAGACTATCATTCACTAACCACCCATCCTACACCGGAAGATTTTCACAGGAATGTCAAACAGGTTTTAGTCGAATATCTGGCTGCAGGCCTTGATCCTGAAGCGGCAACACTGTATATTCAGAGTGATCTGCCTCAGGTGGCAGAATTGTATTTGTTGCTTAACATGAATGCATATAAAGGCGAACTGGAACGTTGTACTTCATTTAAGGAAAAGATACGTACCCAGCCCGATAACGTTAATGCCGGGCTTCTTACATATCCGGTGCTTATGGCAGCGGACATTATTATTCATAAAGCGACCAAAGTACCTGTAGGTAAAGATCAGGAACAACATCTTGAAATGGCACGAACTTTTGCTAACAGATTTAACAGGTTGTATAAAACGGATTATTTCCCGCAGCCATATGCCTTTAGCTTCGGAAATGAGCTTGTGAAAATCCCCGGACTCGACGGATCAACGAAAATGGGTAAATCGGAAAATGACAAAAATGCAGTTTTCCTCGCCGATGAACCAAAACTGATCAGAAAAAAAATAATGAGCGCCGTAACAGACAGCGGACCGGATAAACCCAACCAAAAAAGACCACAATCAATAAAAAATTTGTTCGCATTAATGAAAGTTATTTCCGAACCCGATACATATGACTTTTTTGACAAAGCTTACGATGATTGCACAATTCGATACGGTGATATGAAAAAACAATTGGCTGAAGATATAATTAAATTTACAGCTCCATTGAGGGAAAAGATCATCGAAACAGGAAATGATACCGGCTACTTAAGAAAAGTAGCAGAAATGGGAAAGGAAAAAGCTATGGAAAGTGCATCAAAAACAATTGAAGATGTAAGGAATATTATCGGATTTAAAAGCTTTTAAAAGAATTTTAAATGTTGTATTCATAAAATACTGAAATACTGATTATTATAAAAATTAAATTATTAAAATTATGAAACCCTGGACTACATTTACCGGATTAGCCAAATGGCTGTTGCGTATAGCTGTTCTTCTGGTCATTTTTACGCAATATTTTAACATTTTTATCGATTTTAAATTAGACGATATTGCTTTTTATGTCTCCGCTATCTATATCGTGTTTGGTGTATTGTTTTTTGCAGGAGGCTTTTTGAGCAAACATAACCTTACGGTTATTTCTGCTTTATTGTTGTTGCTGGTTTCCATATATGTTAGTGTTATTGTATTCGATGGCTTTAAAGACGAATCTGTAATCAAGTTTGCACAACATGTAATGCTTGGGGCTGTGGCGCTGTTTTTCGTCACTGATGGCAACAAATAAACGGGCAGCATTTTTTTATCCTGTATTGAAAAAGAGATTGTTTGATTAAATGGTTCAATTTATAGAGACTACAAGACAGCCTGAAAAGGTTGTTTTGGTTGGAGTTATTTGCAATAGCCGTGAAGAGTTTAAGGTGCATGAACACCTTGATGAGCTTGATTTTTTGGTTGACACCGCCGGCGGAGTTGTTCAAACGCGTTTCATGCAAAAACTTGACAAGCCCGATCCGGGTTCTTATATAGGAAAGGGAAAGCTTCAGGAGATCGGCAGCTACGTGAAAGAAAATAATATTGATCTTGTTGTTTTTGATGATGAGCTTACTGCTTCTCAAAATCGAAATCTTGAACAGTCATTTCAATGCAGGGTCATTGACCGTAGCCACTTAATTCTTGATATTTTTGCCAGCCGGGCCCGGTCAGCTCATGCCAAAACACAGGTCGAACTTGCCCAGTATAAATATATTCTGCCAAGGCTAGCAGGTATGTGGACACACCTCGAGCGACAAAGAGGCGGTATAGGCTTTCGCGGACCCGGTGAAAAAGAAATTGAAACCGACAGACGGATAGTAAGAGATAAAATTGCGTTGCTGCAAAAAAAACTCCAACAAATAGACAAGCAAAAAACCACACAAAGATCAAACAGGGGTTCTTTGGTAAGGGTAGCTTTGGTCGGTTATACAAACGTTGGAAAATCTACCATAATGAACCTTTTGAGCAAATCAAAAGTTTTTGCCGAAGACAAATTGTTTGCAACTCTCGATACTACAGTACGTAAAATAGTGATCGGAAACCTTCCGTTTTTATTGTCAGATACCGTTGGCTTTATCAGAAAACTACCCCATCACCTGGTTGAGTCATTTAAATCAACACTCGATGAAGTAAGGGAGTCTGACATCTTGTTGCATGTGGTAGATATTTCACATCCTAACTTTGAAGAACAGATAAATGTGGTAAACCAAACATTGCAGGAACTCGGAGCAGCTGATAAAAAAACAATATTGTTATTCAACAAGATAGATAAATATAGTTTTGTTGAGAAAGAAGCTGATGATCTGACTCCCGCAAGCCCTGAAAACAAAACCCTGCAGGAACTAAAACGTACCTGGATGGCAAAGGTTAGCAGCCCTTGCCTGTTCATTTCAGCAACTGAAAAAGAAAATATCGGGGAGTTAAGGAAAACATTGTATGAATGTGTTAAAATAATTCACCGGAAAAGATACCCTTATGATAATTTTTTATACTGATCTGATAAAAAACCGTAAAGTCAGTAAAAAAAGTACAGTCAATAATAAATTAACAGTAGTGTCCGACAAAAAATATACTTTTTATACGAGATTCTTCGCTTCACTTCGTTACGCTCAGAATGACAGGTTGTTACAGGCGAGGCGAAAAAGGCAGGTGGTGGCGCAGCCACCACCTGCCTTTTTCCATTGCCAACCTCCAAAAAGGCTTGTCATTCTGAGCGTAGCGAAGAATCTCGTAATTTTAACCGGACACTAATAATAAACTAAATTTGCCGGGAAATAATACAAAACAACAACTTGAAAAAACTGAGAATCATAGAAATTTTTTCCTATCCTTTGGTTGGTTTGATATATACTATCTCATGGCTTCCATTAGCCCTACTGTATAAGCTAAGCTGGCTGGTTTTTTTACTTCTTTATTACATACCAGGATACAGAAAAAATGTTGTTTATAGAAATCTTGCCAATGCTTTTCCGGAGAAAAGCCCTGTAGAACTGTTATCAATACGCCGTAAGTTTTACCGTCATCTGTCCTGTCTGATTGTTGAGGTTATAAAGCTTCTTAGCTTTTCAACAAAAGAGTTGAGTCGTCGTTGCGTTTATACACCTGAGGCAAAAGAGTTGATCAACAGTTATTTGCAGAACAAACGATCAGTTATGATAGTTATGGGTCATTATGGTAATTGGGAATGGAGCGGCACATCTTTTTATTCAAACTTTGGCATATATCCTGTTACGGCATACAGACCTTTTAAAAATCGTGTCATTGATAGTGTGATGAAAAGGCTGAGAAAACGTTTTGGTGTAAAGGTACATCCCAGGAATGATTTTTCGCGGCAGATGTTTTTACTGCGTAATCAAACTAATGCTGTAATACTGATTGCTGATCAAACACCGTCTAAATCAAATGCTCACTGGATCAGGTTCTTAAATCAAGATACGCCTGTTTATAAAGGCACATCAAGGTTGTCCCGGATGTTTAATTACCCGCTGATTTTTTGTTGCCCGCGCCGGGGGAAAAAAGGATATTATGAGATATATGCTGAGCTGATAACTTCGACACCAAAAAAATATGATGAGCAAACATTAAGCTCGCTCCATACTCAGATGCTTGAAAAAGAGATTAAACGTGCACCCGAATATTGGCTTTGGTCACACAAACGGTGGAAACATAAAAGACTATAATAAAGTCTTTTAAATAAGACAAATGATTGTAGTTATTAATCCTGTGATAATGTGCTACCCCGGGATATTTCAAAATTATCACCTATAGCAAGGTGAGTAATTTTGCCTTTTTCGTTGCGTCCTTGCTCCAGAGTGAGTGTATTTCCGGTTATATGGCTTATTGCAGCAAGACCGGTTCCGGCAAAATCCCAAAAAGACAGATTTTCAGGCACAAAAGATGTAATATTAACGCCGGATCTTTTTTCAAATTCCGCCAGAGCAAGTTGCGGCATTGTGGTATATTCGTCATAATAGTAATCTTCTGATATTTTTGGTGCAGCAACGTAAAGCGGAGTTTGTTCCTTAACTAAAAAATTGTGAGGCTCATCCTGAAAGTCTATTCTGGAAGGAGGTAAAGAAGCTAGAAAGCTTGCGTTTAGCGGCCTTATTTCAATCTCTTCTTTAATATCATCATGATGACCCGCAGGTGGTGTTTCATGTTTTTTAACCGGTTTTTCAGGTTGATGGTCAGCTATTACCGGACGGGTTTCTGCCTGATGAATTTTTTCTTCTTCAACATCAATCACAGGTTGCTTTTCTTCAATTGTTTTATCAACATATTGAACTTGCCTGTCGGGTATCAGATCATTCATAAAAAACAGCCCTGCCAGGATCAAAACCGCAGCAGCAGCAGATATGCTATACCATAGTTTCCTGGCAATACCAATACTATGTCTTTTTAATATTGATTTATTGGGAAAAAACACAGAAAGATCGGGTTTAAGCTTGATTTGTTTCCACTTCAAAAACTCTTTGGCACGATCAGGATTTTTTTCCATGTAAGATTCAAGCTCCGCTGCCCGGCTTGCTGACAACTCCACATCAATATGAGCAGAAAAAAATTCTTCGTAATTAGCATCACTTATTTGCTCATAAGCGACCTTCATGGCAGGCTGTTTTTTCAGCAACTCTTTTTCGCCGAATTTAATATTTTCCTTGTTATTATCCAGCTTAATAATTTCAAACTCATCAAATTCTTCCTTAAGTCCGGGATGTTTTTCCAAAAAAGAAATAAGCATGGCAGCTTGTTCTTCCGACAAGTTCCCCTCGTAATAATCGAGAATATATGCCTGGTAATTGTTTTTGTTTATTTTCATGTTTATATTACCTCATCAAGGCTGCCAATATGGTTTTTTAAGAATTTTCTTGCCCTGAAAATATATACTTTCACCTGCACCTCACTAAGACCTGTAATTTCACCTACTTCTTTATAGGAGTATCCTTCATAATCTCTGAGCAAAAGCACCGATCTTTGTATTTCGGGCAATTTTGCCACTGCTTCATCAATTATCTCTTTCAGACCGTAATATTCGTCAGTGTATGAGTGCTTGTTGAAAGCGTTATCATCAATATTTCCCTGGTTGCGGTCTTTTCTTATCTGGTCTATCATTGTGTGATATGCGGTCGTAAATAAATATGAACGGGCTTTTTCTGCGCTGATCTGATCTGCTTTTATCCACATCTTTTCAAAAGAATCCTGTACGACATCCCTCGCTTTTTCCTCATCACCAAGGTTCTTGAGAATAAAGCGATAAACACTGTCAGCATAATTATCAACACAATTATTGTAATCAGCAGTGGTCATAAATAGTCTAATTAGCCCTGTCTTTTTGCATAAGACGGTTGAAAAACCGTAAAGTTACAAGATAAACAAAAAATCATGTCAAAATTATTAATTATTGAAATAATCACCTACATCAAAAAAAAAAAAAAATACCATGATTTTTTCAATGTATCTTTATCATAAACAATGTTGTCTTTACGTTTTTAATTTGTGACTGATTTTTAGCTATGTGGTAAACAAATATGATCTTTTATTGTTGTAAAGCTAGATTTGTTGAAACAAGCGGATGCTGATATGATCTCCTAAACAGTAATTGTTAAATAGCATCAAGCGGTATAAATACCTAATTGTATTATATTATAAATTGATTAATTTTGTGATTTTAAACTGATATTAAGCAAAAATAATATATATGTCAAGAACAATATTTTTTGGAACCATCTTGGTTTTGTTGTTATCAATGTCCTGCACACCTCATCGGCAAATAGTTTATTTTCAGGATAAAGAAAAAGTTGGCGATACCGTGGAATATAGTTTGCCTGATTATAGGGTAAAGCCGGGTGATATTTTGTATGTACGGGTTATGACTTTGGAAGAAGAGAGTTATCGCATGTTCAACAGTGATGATTTTACTCGTTCTACCTACGGAGGCAGAGACAATATATCGGTTTATATACATGGTTATACGGTAAACGAACTTGGTTATATAAAGATGCCTGTTGTAGGCGATGTTAAAGTTGATGGTATGAATATCAGCTTTATTACGGAGCATATTCAGGAGAAAGTGGGTAAGTACCTTGTAGATGCTACGGTGGTGGTTAAACTGGTTAATTTCAATATAACGGTTTTGGGTGAGGTACGTCGTCCGGGAAACTATTATATTTATGATAATCAGCTTACTATTGTTGATGCTTTGGGGTTGGCTGGCGATATGACCGATTTTGGCAGGCGCAGAGTTAATATAGTACGTCATACTCCTGAAGGAGCTAAATTTGCAAGCCTTGATATGACCGACAGACGCTCCTTTTCTTCGGAGTTCTTTTACTTGCAATCCAACGATATTGTTTATGTTGAACCTTCGATAGCCAAAAGACTGGGCTTTGCAGATTTTCCTTTTGCTGTGTTGTTCTCGGCAATCACAACTACTATATTGTTGCTAAATTATATTAATTAAGGTAATTTTGCATAATTTATAATTATTTGCTATGGCACAAGATCCTTATAAGGAAGAAACCGTTGATATAAAGTCATTGATATTCAAATACCTAAGGCACTGGTATTGGTTTGTTATTGCTTTGGTAATAGCTTTAACAGTGGCTTATTTTTATAACAAATTCTCAGAAACGGTTTACAGAACCAATGCTACCGTGCTCATAAGAGACGACCGCAAAGGCGGGTTCCGCCCCGGTCAATTTATGGGTGAACTTGACCTTTTCAGCCCGCGACGCAATATATACAACGAAATGGCTATAATCAGATCATATAGCCTGGTTGATACAACAACACGTCAAATGGACGTTAAAACATCATATTATAATATCGGAAGGATTGTGGGCGAAATCAGAAAGACAGAAATATATAGAAATACACCTTTTGTTGCGGATTATGATCCTGATAATGTTCCCAAGAATACTCCTTTTAATGTGAAAATTATTTCAGAGGATGAATATGAAATAGAACTTGGAAATAATAACCGGTCCTTATTTGGAAGAAGCGGATCAAAAAATAATACAAAAAGGGTTCGTTTCGGCGAAGAGTTCATGAGTAACGGCTATAGGTTATCGCTTCATCTTACCGACAATTACAGACCGGCATCACATGACGGACGCGAATACATTTTTGTCGTCAACAGCTTTGGATCGCTTGTTTCAAGATACCGTTCAAAAATAAGCGTTGAACCTCTTAACCCTGATGTCTCTATTGTTGAAGTTACATTTGAAGCTACCAACGCACAAAGAGCCAGTGATTTTCTCAACAGGTTAACAGAAAACTATATCTTTCAGGGTCTTGATGAGAAGAATCAGATTGCTCATAATACTATTCGCTTCATCGATCAGCAAATAGATGTAACTACCGATTCACTATACCTTGCTGAAAGTTCATTACAGGAGTTCAGATCGAAGCATAAACTTATGGATATAAGCTATCAGGCTAACCAGCTTTTTACAGAGCTTTCGGAGCTTGATAGGGAAAAAGCCGTTCATGAAGTTAAAGCGCAATATTATGATTATCTGTTGGAGTATCTTTACGAAGGCAAGGATTTTTCCGAGATGTTGTCTCCTTCTGCCATGGGTATCCAGGATATGCTTCTCAATAAGCTTGTTTCCGATCTTACTATGCTTTATACCGAAAGAAGCAGGGCATTACTTTCTTCGACCGAATTCAATCCTTATTTACGATCTCTTGATAAAGAAATAGAAACAACAAAAAAGGCTCTCAGGGAAAATATAAAAAACATAATAAAGTCGAATAAGATTTTGCTGGCCGACCTGAAAAACCGCATTAATACACTTGAAAGCCGTATCAGCATGCTTCCCAGCACCGAAAGGGAGCTTATAGGCATACAGCGCAAATTCAATCTCAGCGATGCTACATATAACTATTTGATGGAAAAGCGTGCAGAAGCAGGTATAGCGCTTGCTTCCAATATACCTGACAATAAGATCATTGATGCTGCCCGAAACAGCGGAATAGTGTCGCCGAAAAAAAACCGCAACTATCTTATAGCGATGGTTTTAGGGCTGATATTTCCTATGGGAGTTATTTATTTGCACGATTTCTTTAATACCAAAATAAGGGATAAAAAGGATGTAACCAGCGTGGTTAAATACCCTGTTATTGGCGTAATACCTCATTTGCGCCAGTCAGCTCGCGCTAAAGTTATAAAACTTGTGGCTTTTGAACAAACAAAATCACCTACTACCGAAGCTTTTAGAGCTTTACGTGCAAACCTCTCCTTTATGGCTGCCGGTAAAAATTCTAAAATCGTTACAGTTACATCCGCAAAATCAGAGGAAGGAAAAACATTTACAGCAGTAAACCTGGCTTCGGTTTTGGCACTATCAGGGAAAAAAACCCTCGTTCTGAGCGCTGATTTAAGAAAACCACGTATCTATCAGGAATTTGATGTGGAAAAAGAACCAGGACTGGTAAACTATCTGATAGGAAAAGAAAAGCTTGATGATATTATCCAGAAAGCACCACAGAACGAAAATCTTCATGTTGTTACTTCAGGAACTGTGCCGCCAAACCCAAGCGAACTCCTTGAGTCAGATAAAATGAATCAAATGTTTAAAGAGCTTAATAACAAATATGATTACGTTGTTATCGATACACCGCCTATCGGTATTGTGCCCGACTCAATACCCGTATTAACTGCTTCAGATGTAGTGCTTTTTATTGTAAGAGAAAAATTTTCTGAAAAGTCATCTCTTGAATTTTTAAATGATTTTGCCGAAAAAACCAAAATCAGTGATAAGATAGCCATAGAAATAAATGATGTTAAAACAAGACGTTCGGGCTACGGCTATAGCTACAGCTATGGCCATGGCTATGGTTATGGCTATGGATACGGATATGGAAGTTATTTGGAAGAAGCAGATAAGGAAACAACATACTCCAAAATATTAAAACCTGTTACCGAAAACATCAAAAATCTGGGCAGAAAAGCACAAAGAAAAAGAAAATCAGGATAAAGATACCGGTTGACCTTTTAAGTAAAAACAACTATAGAACACGATATCCGGCAAGTGTTTCTTTTATAAGCCCCCCCGGTAAGGAAAAAAATTTAACTTTGCATACTTTTGGCTCCGTAGTTCAATTGGATAGAATAACAGATTCCGGTTCTGTAGGTTGGGGGTTCGAGTCCCCCCGGAGTCACACTATTTCCCTTATACCAAAACTTATATGACGGTGCGTTTCGTGGGTTAAAAAAACAAACTCCCAGTTATACTTACAGCAAAATTCATTTACGGCTTCAACTACTCCGAAAGAATTTCCTTTTCGGTAGTGTCTTGAAGTGTAATCATGCCCCGAAATGATACCCCCGGGTTTTACTTTTTGCCTGCAAAGCTCAAGCTCCATTTTTGTTGTAGTATATGTATGGTCAGTATCTATATAGACCCAGTCAAAATAATTATCAGGGAAGCCGTTTAATATATCTGCAGATTTACCATGGTTAATATCAACAACTCCGAGCTTGATCTGTTCTTTAAATTTGTTTTCAACCCATGATCTGGCGCTGGTATCAAACATCCTGGTACTCCAGCTATCAACAAGATGAAGCTTTTTTGGTGAGCAAAGATCAAGTATCTTTTCAGAAAATCTTCCTTTTGCAACGCCTATTTCTGCCACTGTAGCATTTTTTGGTAGTTGTTCGAGCATGTCAAGCCTGGCAGGTAAAACCTTGACATTTTTTAAGTGCTTTTTCTGCAGTTGGTAATATGGTGGTTTATCTTTACCCGGAAAACCGTGTTTAATAAACCTTGAAATAAAATTATTGTTGCTAAAGCCCATATTGAGACGGTAAATATCAGGCTGATTATTTTTCAACAAGTTCAATATCTTCCGGTTCTGTTTCGGGTTCAATATCTTTTTCGCCCGGGAATTCAATTGAATACGCCAGTGCTTCCAGTTGCCTGAGATAGTCTCGTTTATCGAATGGCGGGGCCCAGACAAAAACATCCATGTTTATAAGCCGGCCGGTCGATTCATCAACCATGGTATAATTGACGAACGGCCCGCCCATAAAGTCGCCTTCCATTTTCCACAAGCCTCTCAGTTTCACAGCATATCTTCCTTTGAAGTTTATTTCGCGGTAGTCGGGCGGTATATCTTCATAGGTGGTCATATAGCTGTTGGGCAGTTGTCCGGGAACATGTCTTTTTGTTATTGAATCGCGGCGCGACCAGACAACATCATAATCAAAATCTTTGTCAGGACAGGTATAGGGTAGTATTGTAAGAAGCATGCCCATTTCCAGGTCTTCTTTTGTTGCCGTACGCCGTAACCACACAAAATTTTCTTCTTCGGTTGCAATGAAATATCCTTCCGGTACAAGGAGGTCTATGTTAAACCTGTTGTGCAAGGCATTGCGCGCTTTATCGTTTCTCATTAATCTATAAGCGTTGATAAGTCTTTTGCGTTCATTTTCAAAATATAGGTCTATAAGCTGTTGTTCATTCCTTTCAAGGGTTAATTCAAGAAGGCTGTCGTTTACGGCGTATATTCTTATTACGCGTTGAGGTTGTGCCCATAGGTTTTGCCTGGTCTCAAGCCTGGTCTTTTCAATGGAAGAATCAATCTCAACTATCAGAATATTGCGGTGGGTTTCAAAAAGAGAAGTAAAATTGTCTTTATCAATATGTCTCAGGTCAAACATAGATTCAGGCTGGGGAAGCATAGGCTGATAGGCACCAAAGGTGTTTTTTATAAGTTCGCCCGCTTTACCGTCCCACTTTTTTTGGTCCATTACCACTAGCATTTCGCCGGTAGGACCCGTAGCTGAAACCCGTCTGCGCTTCCTTTCCTCAGTTTCGCATGAAAATAAAACGAAAAATAATATTATGGTTGATAAAACAAGTAGCCGGTTCATATCTTTAAGTTTTTGTTTAATGATAATGTTTGAAATTCTAAAGTTGAATAAGATGAAATATGATCACTGAGTTTAATTCTTTAATGATAATTAATCTTAATTATTGTTCAATAACTGGAATTTTCAGTTTTTGCCCCGGTATTAATATATTTCCTGACAAATTGTTAAGTTCACGGATCTGGCTGATTGTGTTACCCGGATATTTATTGGCAATATCCCAGAGTGTATCACCTTGCTGAACGTGGTGATATATATAGGTAATTTCTTTTTCTTTTTTTGTTTTTTTGATTGTTTTGCCTTCCGGGCGTCTGACTATCAGGTGTTGTCCGGGGTATATTGTTGATCCGGTGAGATTATTCCATTCAGTAAGGTCATTGACTGAAATCCTGTAACGATTTGCAATTATACCGAGGTTTTCACCACTTCTGATCACATGCATATTATTATCCTTAGCAATATTTGTTTTTACGGGTTGCGGTGCTCTTACCACCAGCCTTTGTCCGGGTCGTATCAGAGTACCCCGGAGATTATTCCAGCGTTGTATTTCCCTGACGGTGCATCCATACCTTCGGGCAATTGTGCCAAGCACCTCTCCTTGTCTGACCACATGAACGGTAGTTTCAGCCAGTTGAGCGGCAAGCTCTTCCTGTCGTATCTTCTCAGGGGTTTTATAATTATATATCTTTTCTTCGTTTGCAACAAAAAGGCCTGAATATTCTTTAGGAATACGAAAGACATAGGTATTGTCTTCGCTTCCCGGAATTATATTTTGCCTGAAGGAAGGATTAAGATATCTAAGGTGATCCGGCGGTATGTCGAGCAGTTTGCTTACATTACGCAAACTGAGAAGCCTGTTGATATGCAGTGTGTCAATGTCGAGGTCTGTAAAGGGAGGCGGTACCGGATAAAGGTTGTGATGGTCGGAATGTTCCATTATGTATGTGACGGCCATGAAAGCCGGCACATAGTTTCTGGTTTCACGTGGAAGGAATCCTCTAATACTCCAGAAGTCTTTGACCCCTCCCGACCGGCGTATTGCCCTGTTTACATTGCCGGCACCAGAATTGTATGCTGCGATAGCCAATAGCCAATCTTCATAAATGTTGTAAAGGTCAACAAAATGTTCGCAGGCAGCTACGGTCGATTTTACCACATCCGAGCGGTCATCAACATAGCTGTTGACTTCAAGCCCGTATAATCGGCCGGTGCCGTACATAAACTGCCATATTCCCGTGGCACCGGCTCTTGAACGTGCTACAGGGTTAAGCGCCGACTCAATAACAGCAATATATTTAAGCTCCAAAGGAAGATTGTGCCTGTCCAGTTGTTCCTCAAAGTAGGGGAAATAGAGCTCGGCAAGCCCCATTATCCTTTCGGTAAGTTCGCGCCGATGCCTGCCATATAAATCAATGAAGGCTTTAACGCTGGAGTTGTATTCGAATTCTATGGGCGATAATTTGTTCAACCCGGCAAATCTCTCTTTATAAACCGAATCACAATATTCAGGAATAAAACCCGCGGGAAAATATTCTGTAACCGGCGGTGATGTATCACGACGAATATCAAGATTTTTGAAAACCTTAAGGGTGGCAAGACTGTCAAGCATTGCAACTACCGGATCATCCGGTTCAATATCAAACGTTTCGGCGGTATTTATCTTGTCTTGTTCCTTGCATAGGATCAATGACGGCAAAAACAATTGTTGTAAACACACAAAACAAATAATTACAATAGCTTTATACCACATAGTAATATGCTGTTAATTCTTTGTTGTTCTTAAATAATTTAAGCTTAAACAAATAACAATAGAGTGTTAATTTGAATCATCGCTCTTTTTTGTATCTTCTTTTTCTGCTTGTATCCCTTTATCGTCGGCATCTTTTTGAGCATCTTTGAATTCTTTCATCCCCTTTCCCAAACCACGCATTAGTTCAGGAATTTTCCGACCTCCGAAAAGAAGCAATACAATTACCAGGATAATGATAATTTCTGTAGGTCCCGGCATGCCAATCAATGGTAAAATGATCATATTCTTCAGTTTTTGAAAATATGTTTAATTATTTATTTTAACTCAAATCAGCTGTTCACCAAATCGCTCAATTTATTGAATACTTTTACGATTTGTGCGATATTTTGTTCCATATAACTCAACGGCATGACATTTAACAGTATGATGTTATGAGTCGCTATGTCCATTCGCCGATTCATTGTTTTGCATGAGAATGGCAAATGAAAATGAATTTTATTATATGCAAATTTATAACTTTTAAATAAGAAACTCACCAAAAAAGTGTCTGTTGAGATTTGAATAACGGCTTTTTAATTCAAAAAGCATTAATCAAAAGTTGTTTTTCGGGCACTATAAATATTTTTCTTATTTTCCGTAATGAGTTATTTTGATAAGAGATAATCATTATTGTCTTCCAGCTATCCATTCGGAGGGGTTAAGTTTTTGCGTTCCTTTCCATATTTGCAGATGCAGTTCGGTTTTCATATCACGCGGGTCGGTACTTATGACACCTATTTCCTGACGTGTATATACTTTTTGCCCGTTGCGCACGTTAACTTCCGACAGGTTTGAATATACAGACAAATATTCACCATGTCTTATAATTACGGCATTGTTTCCTCCTGGTACTGAAAACACCCTGACGACAATTCCTTCAAAGACGGCTCTTGCTTTAGCGCCTTCAGTAGTTGAAATATTGATCCCATCGTTAGATATGCGGATATTAGGCAGCACCGGATGTGGCTGTTCACCAAACGGGCGGGTTATAATTCCCCTTTCCGACGGCCAGGGAAGACTGCCTTTATTTTCGTAAAAATTGTCGGAAATGATTTGTTCTTCAGGGGTTAGTTCAAAAACCGTTGTTGGTGCTACTCTTCCCTCAGCCCTGGCTTTTTCCGCCGCTCTCCTTCTTTCTTCTTCAATGATCTTTTGTATTGCCCTGGAAAGCTCTTCAGCTTCTTTTTCATGCTGTTGCAGCTGATTCAACAGAGATTGTTCTTTGTTGCGCAAAGCTTGTACGGTTTGATTTTGTTCTTCCTTTTCGCGAGAGATATTTTGAATCTCTTTCCTGTGTTCGGCCAAAAGCTCTTGCTGCTGGTTTTTATTTTCTTCCAGCTCCGAAATCTGCATTTCCAGCTTTTCAGTTGCTTTTTGAATCTTCTCAGCCTGTAATTTCCGGTGATGTGCATATTGTTGCATGTACTTCATGCGCATGTATGCCTGGTTAAAATCCTGGGATGAAAATATAAACTTCAGCCGGTGATTTGCATCACGGTTCTTGTATGTATGACGTATCATATTCGCATATGAATTTTTCAGCTCTTCCAGCTCATGGTTTAAATTTTCCGTTTCTTTGGTAAGAACATTGATCCGTCTGTTTATAAATGTTATTTTATTGCGGATGTTTCTTAAAAGCTCTTCTCTCTGAATAATTTGATTGTTTAGTATAACCAGCTGGTTAAGGCTTATTTCGGCAGACTTTTTGGTTTCCTCCAGCATTTGACTTGTGAGGCTAATCTCTTCCTGAATTCTTTGACGCTCTCTTTCAAGCGATTCGCGGGTTTGCCCTGTTGCAACAACAGTTGCTGTTGCAAAAAGCCACAACAGAATGTGTCTGTTGAGGAATATGTTATAGCCAAAAATATTTTTAACCATACCCATAGGATGTGTTTATTCGAATTCTATAGGTTCGTACCTGGAAGGTACCGTAAAGTTCATTCGTTGCGGTTCGTTTAATGAAATTCTCAGATATTGTAACGACAGATCCGCATAATAAGCAGGATCTGAGATCAACAGATTTAATGTTGTAGGTATCTTTTCACCCTGTATCTGTCGAAAGCTTCCATATTCTGCTCTTATTGAGCGATCAGCCGATTTTTCAGTAATCAGATTTTTTCTGATCTTATGATTATCCGGATCGATCCATAGATATTGGTTGAAGATCATTGGGTGGTGCCCGTAAGGATTATACAAAGATTGCCTTGCCGTGTCATTAAGCATTATCAATCCCTGGTCTTCGCGGGAGATAAAAGAGCCCGTGCTGTAATTTGAAAAATCATTTCCTACAAGTAATGCCTGAAGCATATCGTAATCAAGAGAAGTACGCAGCATGGAATTCAAAAAACCTATATGACCAACGTAATAACTCGATTCGAGACGGTTCAAAAATTTTACAGTATCGGGAGTAATTATTGCCCTGGCTATCTCTATACCAAGCACCGGCGACAACGAAACATAGATTGCTTCATCCTTTTTTATCCTTATCGTTCCGCTTATATTGTGATGCTGACCCTCAAATATGATATTTCCGGTAAATCTTGCCGCAAACCAGTCAAATTCAGACTGATTACTTTTAAGGTGTTTTATTATTGTTTCCGGCTCGTAATAGGGTATTTCATGTACGGGCTTCATTTCCTTCACCGGACGGCATCCTTCCGCTAAAATCATAAGCAATGGAATTAAAACCCAAATAATTATTTCGTATGAAACTATCCGTCTGTTATTCATATAATGTCTCATATTTCAATTTTTTCTCAAGAAAATCGGATCCGTTACCTGTTTTATCCGCTTTTTTCCAGTAATTCAATGCTTCGTTTTTCTGTCCCAGCTTGTAAAGCACATCACCATAATGTTCGAGTATAGCTGCACTGTCATCACCCGAGTTTTTTATAGCTTTTTTTATCCATTTTTCAGCTTCTTCATATTTACCCATTTTATACATTATCCAACCGTATGTGTCAAGGTATGCGGAGTTGTTTTTTTCCAGCTTGTTGGCTTTTTCCGACATTTCTTTTGCAAGTTCGAGGTTTTCATTACGCAACGAAAGAAAATAGCTGTAATTGTTAAGTGCAATAGTATTTTCAGGGTCTATTTCAAGCGCTTTTTCGTACGACCGGTCTGATTTATCAGGTTTATCAAGATAATAATAGGAATCGCCCATCAAGGTATAAAACTGCCCCTTTAAAAGATTATTGTCTACAACAAGCTCAACCCCATTTTCAAAGGCCATTACGGCTTTTTCATAATTGTCTGTCTGATAATGTGCTATACCGTTGAAATAATATATTACCGGTTGTTCAAAAAAGTGTTCCAATGCTTTTTCAGAGTATTTGATCATGAAATCATAATCTTCAAGTTGTGAAGAAATATACAAAATCTGTTCCCAAACGGCATATTGGTTAGGATCAAGTTTTGCCGACATCACAAATTTTTCACGTGCTTTTTCATACTCTTCTTCCCTGAAAAGAAAATCCCCATACATGGCATACATTTCAGCTTCTTCAGGGTACATTTCTATCAGAATGTCCATTAGCTCAAGTGCTTGTTTTAGGTATTCCGGGTTATCTTCAGATAAGCTGTAAAATGCATACATTATTCGTCCTTTGCTTTCCATTTGAAGCTGCGGGCTTTTGAAAGCTTTTTTAAGCTCTTCAAAGGACTTTTGCATTTCTCCTTCCTGCCTGTAATATTCAGCCAAATGAAGCCGTGCCAAAGCATTTTCAGGATCTTTTTCAACAATATCGCGATATAATTCTATAGCTTTTTCCTGCTGGCCTGTTTCGCTATATACCTCAGCCAGATATTCAAGGTAAAGCGGCTCTTCAGGAAAATATGAAATAAGTTTTTTGGCTTCCTTGACAGCTTCGTCATATAAACCCATTTCAATAAACAGTTGAATTTTTTCAATGCTCAGTTCATCAGAAAATCCTGTAAGCGATTCAATATGGTCAAAAACCTCTGTTACTTTATAATATTTATCAAGATATATATACGTGCTGATCAGATTAAAATGCGTTGAAATGTCGTCCGGATAGAGTTCGGCTATATTTTCCTGAATTTTCAGGGCTTGATCAAGTTGATTTTTCAAAACGTATATATCAGCCAGCAACATCAGGTAATGTTGATTTTCGGGCTCAATATTTGTTGCTTTTTTAGCATACTTTAAAGCTTCATCATAGTGGTCGCTTCCGGCATAAATTTTAGCCAGTTCAAAAGCTGCCGCTGCGTTTTTGGGGTTTTTTGCCAATGCCCCGGAATAAAGAGACGCCGCTTTCTGAAGGTTGCCAATCATCTTCTCCTTTGAAGCATCAATTAATAAAACAGTGCTCTTTAACTTGTCTCTTTCGGATAACTCTATTTTATCAATGTCTGCCTTGTCAACAGGAGCTTCTTTTATGCTCTTGCAACCGGTAAATACATTGAAAATAAAAACAGTTATAAGAAAAACCAGGATTTTTAAATAAGTGTTCATATGTTGTAGTTGTTATTATGTCTGTTCCAAAAGGCCTTTTTAAAACAACCCCCGGAAATTGTTATGTGTTATGATAACGTAATACAGGGTATTAAAGTTATTAAAACATGACTATATAAATGCAATTTAAAGTTACAAAAAATGTTAACATTTTTATTTCCAGGTTGAATAATCGCCTATATTCGTATCGGTTGCTTTTCCTGAAAGATCAACATGGTTGCCGATCATGGCATTGTCTATTATTATGGAATTCAAACGTGTTTGGTTTTGAATAATGGAATTGCTTATGATGCATCGTTTTATTGAAGTGTCGTTTCCGATTGATACGTAAGGACCTATAACGGAATCTTCAATAGAAACGTTTTTTCCGATATAGCACGGCTCTATTAACGATGTATTCCGGTAAACGGATGAAGGATCAATAAGATCTTCATTTTGCGTGAGATCCAGTATTTTTTTATTGGCATTAATGGTTGCATCTTTATTGCCACAGTCGAACCATTCACGCACTTTATTGGTGAAGAACCGTACTCCTTTTTCTTTCATATTCTCCAGGGCATCAGTGATCTGGTATTCTTTGTTTTTTATTATTTTATTTTCTGTCAGATATTGCAGTTCATTTTTAAGCTGTTCCCCATGTTTGAAATAATATATTCCTATGATAGCCAGATTTGAGACAAAAGTTTTCGGTTTTTCATAAAAATTTGTGATAAAACCTTTTGAATTGGTTTTAACAACGCCGAAAATTTCGGGGTTATCAACATGGTGTACCAGGATAGTTGCTTCTTTATCTTTTTCAATCTTAAAGTCGGCGTCAAACAAAGTATCAGAAAATGCCACGATCACTTTACCTGTGAGGGCCGGTTCAGCACAGAGTACTGCATGAGCTGTTCCCAAAGCTTTTTTTTGATAATAAATTTTGCCTGTTGCACCATATTTGGCTGCTATATTTAAAAGGTTCTTTTCGACATGCTCTCCAAAATTGCCGGTTACAAAAGCAATCTGATCAATTTTTTCAGTCACGATTTTTGCGATACCGGCTACCAGCCTTTCAACGATAGGCTTACCTGCTACGGGTATTAAAGGTTTTGGTATGGTAAGCGTGTGTGGCCGCATTCGCTTGCCTATGCCCGCCATGGGTATGATAATATTCATGAGGGATCTTTTTTGTGTTGTTTTTAAATCAAAGGATTTATTCTTATCAAATGTATTTTAAAGTTTTGATTGCCGATAATATATATTTTTAAATTAACATTTTCGTTTTTAATCCATTGAACATTCGTACTTTATTACCTCTTCGTTTACCTTATTAACGCGAAGACCGGTTACTCACATTGCTTGTGAGACCGCTCAGCTAAGTTCATCCACTCTTGTGATCGCTAGTGAATAAGGGTTTCAAAGATAATTGTTTTTTGGTTGACAGGTTTTTATGTATGTACCGTCGATGCTTTTAGCCGCTTGCTTAACAGTTTTCAGGGAAAAAGCAGCGACTGTTGCACGGCAATTTTTCATTTTACCGGATGATGTCTCAAATATCGCATGTCACCCTGCCGGGTTTACTTACGCGGCATGCTTAAGGCACCCTTAATTATGTTCATAGCTTTTGCCGTTCAATTCTGATTCTTTACTCTGATCCTGTATGACCGAAGCCACCGGTACCTCTTTTTGTAGTATCCAGCTTTTCAACAAGATCAAGTTTTGCCCGTTCATGTTTTGAAATTACCATTTGCGCAATACGGTCACCGTTTCTGATAACATATGGTTTTTTGGAAAGGTTTACCATAATTACCTTTATCTCTCCCCGGTAATCCGCATCTATCGTACCCGGAGTATTAAGTACGGTGACACCGTATTTGCAGGCCAGGCCGCTGCGTGGTCGTATTTGTGCTTCAAAACCGGCAGGCAGCTCAATGTAAATGCCGGTCGGCACAAGATCTCTTTCCATAGGCTGCAAGGTAAACTCATCTTTCAGATTCGCACGTAAATCCATACCGGCAGATAAATCAGTTTCATAAGCAGGTAAAGGATTAGCAGAATGATTTATGATCTTAACTTCCATGAATTATGATTTTTATAAGTACGGCCTTAAACATTAAAAAAATGAAAAATGCAGACTGTACCGTTAAAAAGATACTGATGCCCCTGACTAATCTGCCAGTCGTACAAAAAACAATCATACGGGCAATTCGAGAGAATTCAAATATTAATTATGTCCTCTTCCTTGATTTTCAACAAGTTGTCAACTTCCTCAGTGAACTTGTTGGTCAGTTCCTGGATCTCTTTCTCGAAAGCTTTCACATTATCTTCAGGTACGCCTTTTTTTTCAAGTTTCTTGGCAGAATCTATGGCATCCCTTCTCACGTTACGGATGCTTACTTTAGTGGATTCACCCTCAGAGCGAACTTGTTTCATCAGGTCTTTACGTCGCTCTTCTGTCAATGGCGGAACAATAACACGAATTACTACACCGTCATTTTGTGGGTTAAAACCAAGATTGGCAGCCAGTATTGCTTTTTCGATCATCCCAAGCATGCTTTTTTCCCAGGGCTGTATTACTATGGTTCGGGCATCCGGCGTATTGATATTCGAAACCTGAGAAAGAGGTGTCATAGTACCGTAATACTCAACCATCACACTATCAAGCATCCCCGGTGTGGCTTTGCCGGCACGGATCTTCGAAAGCTCGCGGGTAAAATGTGAAATAGCATTGCCCATCTTTTCTTCTGCTTCCGCAAATAATTTGTCAATATCATTATTCATAATTGATAAAATTTATTATGTTACCCCCTGATTATAAAAAAAAACAGTTTATCGTATATATTTCAAATGAAACCATGGCTTCTGTGGCTTTCTATTGTCAAACATTATCTTTTATATCTTCCTTAACGGAACATTGATCGGTGTTCAATATTTACAAAGAATTTATGACTTTCGGTAATTATAATAATCTTACGAACATAAATCCTTGACTGACAATTGAAACAAATATATAATTTTTAAAAAATATATTCGATAATTTTATTTATTTTTTTAATGTTAGCCAGTATGTTAAAAGAACTTTATCAGGACTTCAGGCTTTAACAGGCTCAGTTTTTGACTATAGTTCCTACGTTTTTACCTTCAATCACTATTTTTGATAGATTGTTTTTCTTATTCATATTGAAAACTATAATTGGCATGTTGTTTTCGTGGCAAATGGTGAAGGCAGTCATATCCATGACTTTTAGTTTTTTCTTATATACATCATTAAAAGATATTGTTTCAAATTTGGAGGCTTCGGGATTTTTTTCGGGATCGTCGCAATAGACTCCGTCAACTCTGGTACCTTTAAGGATGACATCAGATTTGATTTCGACGGCTGTAAGGGCCGCAGCGGTGTCGGTTGTAAAAAAGGGATTTCCTGTGCCACCGGTGATTATTACCACTTTACCCTGTTCAAGAAGCTCAATGGCATGCCTGCCGCTCATCTTGTCACATACCGGGGTTATTTCGATTCCCGATAAAATATTTGCCGGCATATTATACCGCTCAAAAACAGATTGCATTGCCATACCGTTGATCACGGTTGCCAACATGCCCATATAATCGCCCTGAACCCTGTCAAAACCTTTTGAATAACCTTCAATGCCCCTGAATATGTTGCCGCCGCCAATTACAATGGCAATCTGAACACCCGCTTTAAAAAGCGGTAATATCTCCCTTGCATAACTTTCTACAATATTTGGGTCTATCCCGTTTGGGCTTTTGCCACGTAATGACTCCCCGCTTAGCTTTAATAGTATACGCTTGTATTGTGCCATGTTTTAACTGTTTGTTAATGCAATGCTAATGACCGCTAATTTAAACAAATATTCAATAGTCAGCATTAATTTGGATAATTTTTTAGACCAGATGATAATGCTTTTGTCGGCAATTGCTCCTTAACAGTATAATTGATAATGATTAACCGAATATACTATAATGAGGTGTTTTTTACACGATTATACTTTTCCTCTTGTGAAGACGTTTTAAAATATGTGTTTTATGCAGGAACGGTGCTGTCGGGGTTTATTAAACGATAAATTCATATTATTTGTAAGGTGGTGGCATCAGTATGAAGCCCATGGTTCATTTAAAAGTTTATTATTTAATATTTTCGAATAAAAAATTCAAGTTTGATTAATTTTGCAATCATAAATTATAAAAAAAAATTGCTGTGTCTTGCAGGTTATCCGTAAATCATTTCTTTAGTGTTTGTCTGTTATTGCTCTCTTTTGCTTTTGTTTCCGAAAGCATTCTTGCACAGGGAGTCCCGATAGGCAACTGGCGCCATCATTTACCAAACAACACAATAGTCAGCCTGGTCGAAAGACCCGGTCAATTGATAGGGGCAAATCCCTACGGATTGGTAATATATAACAGGTCTGACAACAGTGTGGAGCGTTTCAATAAAGTACACGGGCTTTCCGATTTTGGAATATCGGAGATTATAAACATTCCGGAAAAAGATCTTCTGTTTATTGCATACGAAAATGGAAATATTGACCTGAAGCAAAACCGAATAGTATATAATATCCCCGATATAAAAAATGCTGCAATCATCGGCAGTAAAAGAATAAATAAAGTAATCGCTGAAAATGAGACGGCTTATCTGGCTACAGGCTTTGGCATTGTTAATATTAATCTTGAAGACCGTACAATTCGCGACACCTACTATATAGGGCCGGAAGGCAGCCAAATATATGTTAATGATTTGCTTTTTACTGAAGAATATATTTATGCGGCTACCGAAGGAGGAATTTTTAAAGCCGATGTTGATGCGCCCAATCTTGCCGATTACAACTATTGGTCGCAAATGGACGACGTGCCGGTCGTTACGGGCGATTACAATTTTATAACCTCATTTTCAGGCTATATTTTTGCTAATCTTACCGTAACTCATGATGAACATGTAAACGATACTTTGTATTTTTATGATGGCGAACAATGGAACATCTTTAAACCCGGGGGAAATGATTATTTTCAACCAAAAAGACAGATACGAAAGAGTGAAAATAAACTTATAGTAGTTGCTGATACTGTTGTGGATGTATTTGACAATGATTTACAAAGAGTAATGCGTGTAGATGATTATTACGACGGAACGCCCAATCCCTATGATGCCATTATTGATTATCAGAATTTTTTATGGATTGGTGATGATTATCACGGTATGGTAAAGATGACTTCTCCCCAATCTTCTGAAAAGATAAGGCTGCGTGGTCCTTTAAGCTCCAATTCTTTTGATTTTGCTTCTTCACAGGGTAATATTTGGGTAGCACCCGGTTCGAAATCACCGGGTGGTGCCAATTACTGGAATCGTGATGGTTTTTTCAGGTTTTCCGATGAAAGATGGAATAACTACAATCGTTTCTCTTATGAAGAGATGAAGGATGTTTATGATATAGTACATGCTGCTGCCGACCCGCGAAACCCTCACCGTGTGGCGTTAAGCTCTTGGTATGCCGGCGTTCTTGTTTTTGATGATTTTGAGTTAGAAGGCTTATATAATGAAGAAAACAGTACTTTACAACCACGCCTTGGCATTTTTGACCGGGTTTGGATCAGCAGCACAGCTTTTGACAGGCAAGGAAACCTCTGGGTTGCCAATGCAAGGGTGGAAGAACCTCTTTCGGTAAGAACAACCAACGGACAATGGTTGTCTTTCGATCTGGACGGGTTAGTGTCTTCAGCCTGGTTAACAGGTGATATGATCATTGACGATTATGGTCAGAAATGGATCATATTGCCGGGTGGCAATGGCATGGTAGTGTTCAGGGAGAACACACTGAACAACAACAACGACTATGAAGTAAGGAGGATTACCACAACCCAGGGCAGCGGTGCATTACCCAGCAATGAAGTAACCGCAATAGCGAAAGATCATAACGGATATGTATGGGTAGCCACAGGCAACGGTGTTGTCGTATTCTATACTCCCGGCCGTATCTTTACCGGGCAACCTTTTGATGCGCAGCCAATAATTCTGGAAGAGGACGGATTTGTAGGTTACCTTTTCGAAAACGAAACAGTCAATTCCATTACTGTTGATGGTTCCAATAAAAAATGGTTCGGCACATCGCGCGCCGGAGCTTTCCTTATGGCACCAGACGGCAGAAGCACTATACGTCAATTCGATGTAAATAACAGCCCACTGCCATCAAATAATGTCAGGGATATTGCTGTTGAACCAACAACAGGAGAAATATTTTTTGCTACCGACATGGGCATAGCATCATTTCGTGGCTATGCAACCTAAGGCGCTGAAAAACACGCAGATGTTTATGCATTCCCAAACCCCGTTAAACCCGGTTACAATGGATATATTGCCGTTAACGGGCTGGTTGGAAATGCTAATGTTAAGATTACAGATATCAACGGCAACCTTATATATAAAACAATTGCCGAAGGAGGACAAGCCGTGTGGAATGGCAGAGATATGCGTGGAAACCGGCCAGCCTCAGGAGTATATCTTGTTTTTTCTACCAATGAAGACGGCAGCGAAACAGTGGTTACGAAAATATTGTTCCTGAATTGATAATGTTTAACAGGGCAATGGTGACGAGTGAAAAGGCATGGAGCATGAGAAAATTTGATTATGCGCAATGCAATTATGAAATGTCTGTTTGATATAGGTTGATAATTTATATTGTTTCGTAATTTGAAACTGTTAAGTAAGGGCTGTTTGATACTACCGCTAAGTGCAGCATTTTGGTATTGGGATTTGCAGGAAGGTTATCAGGGAAAAATCATAGATAAAAAAAACAATAAAATGTCTGTAAGCGTTAAGACGGAAGGAATAGTCCTGCACAGCTTTAAGTACGGGGATACAAGCATAATATCGCGTATTTATACCAAAGAGCTGGGGCTTCAGTCTTATCTCGTGGCCGGAGTAAGAAAAAGAAAAACATCATTCAAATATGGCTTGTTTCAGCCGTTATCTATGTTTGAGATGATTGTATATCACAACAAAAAACATGGCTTGCAGCGTATTAAAGAGATCAGCTCCGTAAAACAATACAAAAATGTTCATTCGGATATCCGTAAAACCACTATCGCCATATTTATAAGTGAAGTGCTTGTCAACTGCCTTAAAGAAGAGGAATCTAACCACCGGCTCTTTGATTTTCTCAAAAATTCATTTCTCTTTCTGGACAATGCGACAGGAAAAATAGCTCATTTTCACTTGCTCTTTCTTTTCCGATTGACCAGGTATCTTGGTTTTTATCCGAATTTAAAGAAAGATGTCGGCAAACCGGTCTTCAACCTTAAAGAAGGTGTTTACCAGGAATTTCAAAAAGATTCACCATACTTTTTGGATCTGCAATTCAGCGAATTTTTCAACAAGTTAAGCAATATGGAATACAAGGACCTCTCTGATTTTTCTATACCTTTGCAGCTGCGAAAACCATTGCTGGAGAAAATTATAGCATATTACAAATTGCATATGGAGGGGTTCAGGGATTTAAAGTCTTTGCCTGTCCTGGAAGAGCTTTTTAATTAAATCTTACGGTCGTCTCCCGACGTTTTATTTTACTTCACCAAGTTGAGATTATATATTAAATTTGCTGCTCAAACAAATGAGGCACGACTTGCTTGATTAGCTTACAAATGGAATTAAAAAATTTCATCGTTTACAAATCATCAGCCGGCAGTGGTAAAACATACGCACTGGTTAAGGAGTATCTGAAGCTGGTTTTGACAGATCCCTCCAAAGTGCGCCGTATTCTTGCCATAACGTTTACCAATGCGGCTTCGGCTGAGATGAAAGAACGTATCATAAAGTCATTGGCCGAAATAGTTGCATACAGGAAGAGTCTAACAGATCCTGAAAGTAAAGAATATGTCAATACAAAAAAGCTTATAGGGCAGATCGTTTCCGAAACATCTTTGGATGAAACTTCGCTGCTAGACAATTCCCAAAAAGTTCTTCAAAATATTCTTCACAACTATAATGACTTCAGCATCAGCACTATAGACAGCTTTACTCACCGGATATTGCGTACCTTTGCCTTTGATTTGCGAATACCATTAAACTTTGAAATAGAATTTGATACACAACAAACCATTGAACAAGCTGCTGATATCCTGATAAGCCGCACCGGTGCGGGCAATAGTTCTATACTTACTGATTTAATGGTGAATTTTATCGAATCACGTGCCGACGAAGAAAGAAGCTTTGCCATTGAGCGTGAAATAATCCAAATGGCAACCAAAATGCTTAATGAAGACAGCATCAGTTATATCGGAAAACTTAAAGAAAAGGATATTTCCGACTTCATGAAAGCCTGCAGGAAGATAAACGAAAAGCTTGAAAAGTTTAAAAACCGTATTGTTGAGCTGGCCACAAAAGGACTCAATATCATTGATGATTCCGTAATACAGATAAGATCACTTGCACGCGGTGAGGGAGGTATTTATTCATGGTTTAAAAACCTGTCGCAGGGGCAAATAATTGAGAAACTCCCACCAAAGAACTATGTAAATGATTTTATAAATAAGGACAAATGGCATAGCAGCAAAGCTGAAAAACAAGATATCGGGTCTATAAACAAAATTGCTCCCGATTTGAAGTCAATAGCAGGAGAAATAATAGCCCTTTCGCAGAAAGAGCTGAAAGAATACATTTTACTTGATAATATCAGGAACAATATTTTTTCGCTGGCACTGATCAATGAGATGGAAAAGATAATGGATGATATCAGGGATGAGGAGAACATTTTGTTCATTGCTGATTTTAACAGGAAGATCTCCGATGTTATTGCCCACGAGCCGGTGCCATTCATATATGAACGGGTAGGAGAGAAGTATGAAAATTATATGATTGATGAATTTCAGGACACATCGGTTCTGCAATGGCAAAACATGTTGCCGTTGATTGAAAATTCTCTTGCCAGGGGTTATATGTCTTTGCTTGTAGGCGATGCAAAACAGTCGATATATCGATGGCGTGGCGGTGATGCACAGCAGTTTATAAGGTTGCCCCGGCTTACGGAAAAAATTTTTTCCGTAAACAAAAATGAAGCTGAACAAACTCTTAAGGCAAATTACCGCCAGATACCGGAAAACCCGGAAAAAGGAACAGTAAATTACAGGTCGCTAAAAAATATCGTGGAATTTAACAATGACTTTTTTGAAACGTTAAAACCCCGGCTGCCCGGGCTCATAAAAGAAGTATATACAGGCCATCGTCAAATAAGCAATAAACAGGGCCGGGATGGACTTGTCGAAATATCTTTTATCCCTGAAGTGAAAGGAAATAAAGAGAAGTATGAAAAAGAAACGGTAGAGAAAGTTCAAAACATAATAAATAAACTTGTTGATGAAAAATATAATTACAATGACATAGCCGTTTTGTGTCGCAGGAAAAAAGAAGCCGCAGCAGTTGCTAAACACCTTGCAAATGAAGGAATATATGTGGTTTCTGATGAATCATTGCTTCTGTCGGGCTCGGCAAAAGTGAACTTTTTGATCGCATTGATGAAAGTAATAAATGATCCTGAAAACAACCCTGCATTAACAGAATGTGTTAATTTCATGCTTAGCAACAATATTGTAAAGCAACCGCATAACCTTCACCTTTGCCTGGAAGAACTGTTCTATGATGATGATAAAAGCGAAAATGGAAAAGCAAACATTTTTAAACGGTTCGTCGAACTCTTGAATAAAAACGGATTGAAGATACCTCCTTCATTTTTTTCTGCAAATACTGTATATGAAATATTTGAAGAATCAGTCAGACTGTTTTTTCCGTCGCAAAAAAACATCTGCCCATATCTGACCTTCTTTTTTGATTGTGTATATGAATATCAGCAAACACGTCAAAATTCCATACCCGGATTTTTGCGTTACTGGGATGAAAACAGGGATAGCTTTTCCCTTGTTATACCTGATACAATGAATGCCGTAAAAGTTATGACAATTCACAAATCGAAAGGGCTGCAGTTTCCGGTGGTGATATTCCCTTTTGCAAAAGAAATTTCAAGGTCAAACATAGAGGATGGTTTTTGGATCAGCTTTGATGACAAAACCATACCTGAGCTGAATGTCGCCTATATCAGAGCTCGTAAAAACCTTCTGGATACCGATTATTCAGAGCTATACAAAGAAGAAGAGGAAAACAGGATGCTTGATTTGATAAACCTCACTTACGTGGCTTTTACAAGACCGATGGAAAAATTATTTGTGGTTTCATCAGTACCGCAAAATGGCAAGTTTCCCCAAAACAGCCTGAATTCCTTAATACACCAATACCTTACAGACAAGTCGTTGTGGAATGATGAAAAATTGGTTTATACTATTCCTGAACAAAGGTCAATAAAAAGCGATGTTGACCAATCTGTTTCAAAAAAAGAGGCCAACGTTAAAGAAGCCGCCAACGAATGGCTTGGTGCATATATAAATCAACCGTGGAAAAATAAAATTAAAGCGTCGGTTGCCGGCGAACTGTATGAACCCGGCCGGATGAAAAGTATTACACGCGGTAAAGCTGTTCACAGAGCAATGGAAAATATCTTTACACCGAAAGATATACCTGCAGCTGTTAAATTACTCGCATCCGAAGGATATATTGTAAAAGAAGAAATCGAAGTTTTTGAAAAAAATATTTCTGATCTCTTAAACAATTCGCTTATAAAACCGTTCTTTTCAGAAAAACATACGATAAAAACTGAAGCCGGAATATTAGATGCCAATGGTAATTATTACAAACCCGACAGGATAGTTTTTTCACCCGGACAAACGGCTGTACTGGATTATAAAACCGGTATACAACAAGAAAAATATAAATATCAAATACGCAAATACGGCAAACTGTTAGATGAAATGAATTATAAAAATGTAAGATTGTTTATTGTGTATATTGATCAGGATATTATTGAAGAAATAGTATAATAAGGAATTGTCAATGAATAGTTATTCTTAACAAGTAACGGGTAGTTTATCATTGCATTGATTTTTGACCCGTTACTCGTTACCCGTCACACGTTACCAAAAACTTAAAAAATGAACATAAAACGAATTTTTTCAAATGCAGGTATTCTTTTTTTCCTGGTGCTTTTCACCGGTAATCTACATTCTCAGATTTTGGATCCTGTCAGATGGAGTTTTTCAAAGGAAAAGCTTGAGGATAACCGTTATGAGCTTGTTTTTACGGCTGTTATCCATGATGGCTGGTCGATATATGGTTTTGATCTTGAACCGGGCGGTCCTGTTGCTACAAGTATAGAATTCAAAGAGAGTGATGATTACAAGCTCATTGACGGATTAGAGCATCCGTCTCCCGTAGTAAAATTTGACCCGAACTTCAATATGGATATTCCCATGTTTTTGGGCAGTATTTCCATCAGGCAGATAGTGGAGGTCGTTACTGGTGAACCTGTAAATGTCAGGGGAGAGCTGGTTTATATGGCGTGTGATGATACTCAATGTTTACCTCCCGACTACATTGATTTTTCTTTCAGCCTTGAGGGTGCAAAAATCGATGATAAAGTAGCTGAAATACCCGACTCCCGGCCTGAAGTTATAAAAGCCGGGGAGCCTGATGTTGAGGAGCCGGAAAAAGATATTGATAAAGTTGAAGATCATGAGGAGGAAATTATTGAGCCTGTTTATTATGAAGTTACCGAAACCGGCCGTGAAAGCTCAGTATGGTGGAATTTCATCCTGGGTTTTATGGGCGGGCTGCTGGCTTTGTTAACACCCTGTGTTTTTCCGATGATACCTTTAACAGTAAGTTTTTTCCTTCGTAATGCCGGCAAAAGGTCAAAAGCGTTCAGAGATGCACTGTTGTACGGGTTTTCTATAATTTTCATATACGTTGTTGTAGGAATAGCTGTATCAGTGTTGTTTGGTGCCGACAGGCTCAATGCGGCTGCTACAAGTCCGGGTTTTAACCTGTTTTTCTTTGCTTTACTTCTCTTTTTTGCCGTGGCTTTTTTCGGTGCTTTTGAATTGCAGTTGCCTTCAAGCTGGACCAACAAGCTTGACAGCAAAGCTGACCGGACGGGCGGCCTTGCAGGTGTTTGTCTGATGGGTTTGATATTTGTTCTTGTAACGTTTTCCTGTACCGGTCCGATAGTAGGTACCTTGCTGGTTGAAGCAGCCCTGAGCCGCAATGTTATGGCGCCTGCACTTGGAATGACCGGCTTTTCTTTAGCTTTAGCAATACCTTTTACACTGTTTGCTATATTTCCTACCGCCCTGAAGTCACTCCCCAAATCAGGAGGATGGATGAACGCTGTTAAAGTGGTGCTGGGATTTATTGTACTTGCTTTTTCACTGAAATTCTTTGCCGTCGCCGATGCCGTCGGACAATGGAATATCCTCAGCAGGGAAGGGTTTATAGTGATATGGATAGCTATTTTTACTCTTTTGGGATTGTATTTGACAGGTGTAATACGATTTGCAAATGACAGCAAACAGGAGCATTTGTCGGTGCCACGGTTGCTCCTGGCAATTGCCTCTTTTGCATTTGCTTTTTATCTCTTACCCGGTCTTTGGGGTGCTCCGCTGAAAACAGTAAGCTCTTTTCTGCCTCCTATGACGGCACAAAGCTTTATCATTTCACAACCCGAAACCTTAACGGAAACACCATCTATAGTCTATGAAGGAGAAAATGTGCATGAAGGTCCGCACGGACTGATGGCTTTTACCGACTATGATGAAGGAATGGCATTTGCCCGTAAAAAAGAAAAACCCGTATTCCTTGACTTTACCGGGTACGGCTGTGCCAATTGCAGGAAAATGGAAGCCGCCGTCTGGTCCGACCAACGCGTATCAAAACGATTGAGAAATAATTTTATCAAAATATCCCTCTATGTTGATGACAGAACAAGACTGCCCGAAAAAAAACAATTCATATCAACAGCAACAGGAAGAGAGAGAACAATACGTACCGTCGGTCAAAAATGGAGTGTGTTTCAGGCTGAAAATTATAACATCAACACACAACCCTACTACGTCATTTTAGACCACAACGAAAACATGCTGGCAGAGCCGCGGGGATATAATACCAATATTGAAGAATACATTGAGTTTCTGGATACGGGATATGATAATTTTCAGAGAATTACCAGGGCATTAAATGACAGATAAAAGATGTTTATGGCATTAGGTAAAGAGCAGGAGCAAAGGGCATAGCCGTCAGGTTAAGATAACGGAACGCGTATGACACTGATGATGCGGATGTTCGCGGATTTATTATCAGCGATTATCAGCTAAATCCGCGTTCACCCTGTGGAATAAGAAGTTTCTTGTTTTTGTATATCGAAGCTATATTTTATTACACAGGGTAAATCTGCGTTCTATTATAAAACCTTAATTGTTTATTTTTTGCTTTTCACACCTAATTCTTTTGCTGCTATCCATGCCATAAGTCCTGCACCGGTTTCAAGGGCCTTTTCATCAATGTTGAAAGTAGAAGTATGCAGTTCCGATGTTATTCCTTTTTTTTCATTCCTGGTGCCTAGCCGGTAAAAGCAGGCAGGAACCTTTTGTGAGAAATATGCAAAATCTTCGGCAGTCATTGCAAGGCCTAATTCAACAACATTCTTCTTACCAAGATATTCAATGGCATATTTTCTGAAGTTGGAGGCAAGTTTTTCGTCGTTAACCAAGAAGGGATAGCCTTTGAAAATTTCCACATTACATTCTGCGCCCATACCTTTGGCAATGTTTTCGGCAATATCTTTGATTTTTTGGTGGGCTCTGTCGCGCCAATCTTCGTCGAAAGTTCTGAAAGTGCCGTGCAGTTTTACAATGTCGGGGATGATGTTGTTTCTGCCCTTTGCTTCGATTTTTCCGAAAGAGAGTACTGTTGGCGTATTTGGTTTAGCCATTCGGCTGACAACCTGCTGCAGTCCAACTATTATATGGGAGCTGATAAGAATGGGGTCGGTGACAAGGTCAGGTGATGCTGCATGCCCGCCTTTACCTTTTACAGTAATGTAAACCTCATCCGTTGATGCCATGTATCTGCCGTTTTTTACACCAACTGTGCCGGCTTCCAGCTGCTGTATAACATGCTGGCCAAACATTGCACCAGGAACAGGATCTTGCAAAGCACCCTCTTCAATCATTACTTTTGCACCTCCCGGATAAGATTCCTCTGACGGCTGAAAGATCAGCTTCACAGCTCCTTCAAGCTCATCTCCAAGTTGGGTAAGTATCTTAGCTGCACCCAACAGGCAAGCCATATGAGCATCATGACCGCAAGCATGCATTATACCCTCGTTTTTTGAACGGTACTCAACAGCGTTCTCTTCCTTCAAAGGTAAAGCATCCATGTCGGCCCGCAAAGCTACGGTCTTTTTACCAGAATTACGAAATTTGATCAAACCCACAATACCTGTTTTTGCCACATTGCAACGGTGAGGAATCCGGTAACGCTCTAAAACTGAAGAAAGATAAGCCGAGGTCTGATGCTCCGCAAAAGACAGCTCCGGAATAGAGTGAAGATGATTGCGCATTTCTATTATCTCACCCAAGCATAAAAACGCTTGTTTTTTTATTTTTTCTTTTAATGACATGGATTTCTATTAAATGATTGTTGATAAGCAAAGGTATAAATTTTTGTTCTACACCGGGGTATGAATATCAGCTTGTAATAAGTCGAGCAAAAAAACAACGCCTGCTTGATTCATCTATCTTATACTGTTCATCAATCCTGTACCCTGCAACCCACACGATATTTTCGGCCGAACACAGCACATATATTTTTTCTTTTTTGTCAATGGATATTTTTTTGTCTATCAGGAAGTCGCTTAATTTTTTCTTGCCATGCAGTCCTAATGGCCTAAAAATATCACCTTTTTTCCATGGCCTTAATTCGAGAGGGAATAGCAACTTGTCAAAATCCAGGTAGGCGCAACAGTCATCTTTCTGAAAAGTCAAACCGTCTTCTGTATCAAAAACGTCTGTTTTTAAAATAATATCATTCAGGTTATATTGCCCCGGTTCATTGCCTATGAATGTGCTTTCCGGGGAAATTTTGCTTCTTTCAGGAAACAAAATGAAGCAGTCCCGGTCTTTTACGAGGCAATAACCTTTACCATAAAACATTTTGCCGGGCTGTTTTTCTAAAGATGCCGCAACATTTTCGATGGTGGTTTTGTTGAAACCGTAATTCTTCAGTAACTCATATAATACCGGTGCAGGGTATTTTAACCGCTTCAGTTTTTCAAAGGGTATCAACAAACGTTCATTATCTTCAATCAGAAGCTCTTTTTTAAGTTTTTCAATATATTCCAGGAAGCACATATAAGGCAGCTCGATGTTTTGAAAAAGATCTTTGAAGCTATCCCTGAATTGGGGTTTTATTTTTTCGAAAACAGGCATTACACTGTTTCTTAGCATATTGCGGATGTATTTGTCTTCCTTGTTGCTTTTATCTGTCCGGTATGCAATATTATTTTCTTTGGCGTATTTTTCTATGTCATGTCTTGTTGCAAATAAAAGCGGACGGATTATATTCATGTTTTTCAGTGGTATTCCGCGCAAGCCATGAATTCCCGTTCCCCGCAAAATGTTAATAAGCCAGGTTTCTATATTATCATCATGATGATGAGCGGTTGCAATAAGGTCGTAATTGTTTTCTCTTCTGATCTGTGCGAGCCATTCATAACGCAGCCTCCTTGCTGTCATTTGAATGGATTCGTCAGAAGCCAAGGATTGTTCAAGTGTGTTGAATGATGAAGTATAAAAAGGCACAGAAAGCTCTTCCGAAAGTTTTTTTACAAAAGCTTCGTCTTTATCGGAGTCTTCACCACGCAATTTGAAATTACAGTGAGCTATTCCAAAGCTAAATCCTGTATTTTTAAACAGAAAAACCATAGCCACAGAATCCATCCCTCCACTGACAGCCAGCAAAACTTTTTGGTTTGACTGTACCAGGCTTTGTTTTTCAATAAAAGATGTAAATTGTTCCAGTAGCATCATATAATATTAAATAGAACACTGGTTCCGTTGTTCTTAAAAATGCAACCTTATCCCCGGTCCGAATATTGCGAAAAAATCTCCCTGATCCAACAGGTAACCCATTCCCAGGTAAATCGGGAAACTGAATTTAGCGCCTGTTCTTACCGGTTCTATTGAACCTATAACCACAATACCTATATCACGTCGTATATCGGGAGATTCGCGAAAGTTGAACGCATTAAGTGCTATAAAACCCGCGCCTATTTTGTATGGGCGTTTTTGACCTATACGTTGAGGGTCGTAAAAGCTTATCTCCGCCAGCACACTTGTGCTTATGCCCGAAAGATTTCCTATACCTGGCTGCTGAAATTCCTTGACCAACAAACCGGTGGGAAAGCTTACCATAATGTCAAAGCTTCGCTTACGTTCAATGAAAATGTTAGCCCTTCTTTCCTGCACAGCAGGCATGTTATAGCGGTTTTCGTTGTGCTTTACCGTTATTACAATCTGTGAAAATGCGTCCAGCAGATAAGTGTTGCGCAACAAATGCTCGTTAAGCCTTATAACAAGCTGGTTACAATCACTTTGTGAATAAAATGCATGGCGCGGTGAATTCTCTCCCGGACATACCACTACATTTGAAATGGTCTGTATATCAAGAAGATTGTTGTTCTCGTCCAATATTCTCACTTCAATATTCAGATACTGTTTTCCGTTAAGGCGACCTTCCCGATCAATTTTATCGGGCTCAAAAACTATATTTATATCTTTTATCGTTTCAGAGTAAAAAACCGGTCTGTTATAATGTTTGTCAGTTATGGAAATATCTCCTTCCCCGTAATTTATCATAACGAAATCCAGGTCGGCAGGTCTTTGATATTCGCTCACTCTTAACTCATGCTGAGTGATCTCCTTGTTCAGAAATATCATTATTTGCCTGCGTGTAATATCAACCGGCACTTTAACGTCATAAAATTTCACCCTGTCGCTGATACGTTCTTTATCAAGTTCCTGACGGCAGCCGTCAAAAGTCACATCCACATCCATCAAACCCCTGCCTTCTATTTTAACTTCAATACTTTCTCCCGGGTAAACGGTAAGATTCGAAGTCCATTCCTGTCCTTCACGCATTATTTCTATTTCACTTATTTCGGGCCTGCTTATTATGTTGAAATTGGTCATCGCAATGGTTCTCTCACCTTCTTTTATATAGAGATATCCGTCTGTGACCCGGTGATAATCGTAAGGTCTTATTTCTGCAAGGATCTTATTATCTGTAGTGTATGATTTCACATGCAATTCGGCAATCAACGTGCCTCCGGGCTCCTGCTGATTTTCAATCCTGTATGTTTGTCTTAGCTGTAAATCTCTCAGGTAATCCAATCTGATCTCTTCACCCCTTCGCCGGTCATAGTCATAAAAGATATAATCTTTGTCAATGTTTACAAATGGCAGGCGGCTGGGCTTAACGTTGAAGCGAAGGTTTATGGTGTCGAGCAGGTGCGTTAATTCTTTTGCTTCATTCACCCAAGGACTGACGGTTTTGAGGACTAAAGGCAGTTGTTGGTAGCCCGTGGAATATGCCTTGACCATCAGCCTGAGATTTGAACCCGACCTTGTTATGCGATATTCAAAATCACCGGTCTTTTTACTTTCGCCGGTGGCGCGTATATTAAAAACATTTGTTGCCGGCAAATCAATAGCTTTTTCTTCACCCCGGAAAAGCTCAATGGGCTCACGATCGTATATTACCGAAGAAACAAAATAGGGATAAAGATTTATCTGACGGTTTTCAATATTGTTTTCTTTATCCCAGAAAGAGAGTATCAGGGAAGGATATTCAATTTGCCTCAGATCATTGAACCTTATACGGGTGCGGTGATATTCATTGTTTAAAAAAACAAGTGAATCTATAACTTCAAAATCTGCAGACGGAATAATTCGCAAATCCTTAAACGGCAAACCTTCTTTTTCGGGATATATTCTGACTTCTGCAATCGGCCGGTTGTGTGTAACACGAAAAAACAAAAAATCCTCATCCTTATACTCCAGACCGTCGCGCAGGTAATAGTAATCAATATTATTTACACGAAATGCAATATCATCAAAGCCGAAGGAAAATCTTTCAATATCTTCTTCCGCCCGGCGTGCTTTATCCTTCTGAATTTCCTGGCTTTTGACCGGCAGATCAAAAGACTCCCGAAGCCCCTTTTCGGCTTTTGGCTCAATAACAGACTCTGATCTTTTTGCATCATCTTCCCGCACATCATTTTCAGTGGTGTCAATCAACAGGGCTTGATTCTTTTTACCATCAAGCAAAACAGTATGTTGAGAAAACGAAACAAAAGAAAAAATGAAGAATAAAATTATTGTCAAAAAACTCAATAATCTATAATTGATCATTTCTCAAAAATTTTAATAAAAAAATATATAGCATAAAAGATACGGGAATTGTATGATCATTATTGCTTAATATAGTTTAACACAAAATATAAGTTAACTGTTTGCAAAATTATTAAAATAGTTTTGTTTATTCTGTAACAAATTTTAGCCGTGATCGTCTTAGGTTTGTATTTTGTAAGAATACAGGTTTTAAAAGAAAAGTTAAATCCGGAAATATTATGCACTATGAAAACAAAAACAACCACTTTGATCACAATTATGTTTTTTGCACTCTCTTTTTCAATTGCAGCCGAAAGGCCGGTTTATACGCTCAAAGTTCCTTTGTTTGACGAAAAGCACATGGAAATTTCAATAATTGTCGAACAAACTTTAAAGGACATTGATCTGGACCTTTCCGCAATTTTTTCCGATATCTGGCAATCTGAGCCTGAGATTGCAAATCCGGGGTTTGATATCAGAAACATAGTTTATGAAGAACCCGAAACAGATGATTTGGAGATTGATACAAGAGCTGTTTTTCAGGAAATTTTAAATGAAAACCTCAATCACTAACATTCACAAAAAAAACGAATGATAGTGACGAGCTTTTTGTTAACCCGTTATCCTTTAGAATATTATCAGAATTTAGTAATGCGAATTTTGACAGCCATATATTATTAGAAATCTGAAGTTTAATCACATTTTATACAAATAAAATGGCTGTAAAATGGTATTTTAAACCCAAATTTGTCATTAGCCGTTTGTTTCTAATTAACACCATTAGATAAAATTATATCCTATGCATTGTTTACAAGGACAGTAGAATGACAAATCGATTCAGAAAAACTAAAAATTTGCAATCAAATATGCTTACAAATTAAGTTTTTCTAAATCGGGGTTAAACCCAGCTAAGTCATTAGTTCGCTGCACTCCTAATGACCAATCTGGGTTAAATATTTTCTCTTTTTCTTACCGTGAATTAATAACAGACTTTTTTACATCAGTTTACAAGGCACTGAAAAAAACGATTTGCGGGTTTTTCAGAATTATATGCAATATTAAATTTTGTTGGTTTTCAAAAGCCGATGCCCGTGGTTATAAACCTGAAAATTCCCCTATCTTTGTTTTCAAAAACAAAAAGTGGAAAATGAGAATCTGGGCCTGAAAACCTTCAAGGGGGTATTATGGAATGTTTTTGGCAGGGTTTCAAATCAGGGCATGAGCTTTATCATGGGCATAATCCTTGCCCGGATCATTGCTCCGGAGTCTTATGGTTTGATAGCAATGGCACTGGTGGTGGTAGCCATAACAGGCTCAATTGTTGATGGGGGCTTCGGCGCTGCACTTATAAGAAAGAAAAATCCGGCAGCAAATGACTATTATACAGTATTCTGGTTTAATATAATTACAGCAATATTTCTTTATCTGATCATTTATTTTGCCGCACCTGCCATTGAAAAATTTTATGACACTGAAGGCCTTGTTCCTGTAATTCGTTATTTGTCACTAACTGTCATAATTAGTGGATTTACCACTGTTCAAAACGTTCAGCTGACCAAAAAGCTTGATTTCAGCGCTTTAAATATTATTGCCCTTGTCGCTACCATAATATCAGGTGGGCTTGGTATAGCGATGGCTTATGGGGGATATGGTGTATGGGCATTGGTAGCTCAACAGCTGAGCAGTAATATGCTCAACAGTATAATGATTTTATTTTATAACCGGTGGATGCCATCATGGATTTTTAGCCGTAAGTCATTCAACGAGTTGTTTGCATTCAGCAGGAATATGTTTGCAAGTGCTGTTCTTAATTCTGTTTTTCAAAATATATACCCGTTGATAATTGGGAAATGGTTTGCTCCGGCAATGCTGGCATATTATACCAGGGCGGAATCATACCAGCGCTTGCTTGCACGTAATCTTACATCAGTAGTGCAAACGGTTTCTTTTCCCTCCCTGGCAACACTGCAGGACGACAATTACCGTTTAAAAAATGCCTACCGGCAAATGATACGTATGCTGATGCTGGTAAATGCCCCGATAATGCTCGGCCTGATAGCTGTGGCAGAACCCCTGATAATATTCATGATAACCGATACATGGCTCCCCACAGTTCCCTATCTGCAACTGTTATGCCTTGCAGGTCTACTGTATCCGTTGCATGCCGTTAATTTAAATGTTATAAAAGTTAAGGGAAGATCAGATATATTTCTGAAACTTGAAATGGTGAAAAAGATACTGATTGTACTGGCTATATTTTCCGGTTTGCCATGGGGAATAACAGGACTGGTCGTAGCTAAAGTTGTTGCATCATTTATTGCTTATTTTCTGAATGCATATTTTTCACTGAAATTGATCGGATATAAGGTTAAAGAACAATTGCAGGATGTATTGGCTTATGTAATGCTGGCATGCATAATGGCGCTTGGAGTCTGGAGCTTGTCATTTTGGATCACTGAAGCACCGGCAATGCTTTTGTTTACACAAATAATAACAGGTGTAGGCTTATACCTTGCAGGCTGTTTCGGTTTAAAACTAAAAGCTTTTTTTAAGCTGATTGATATGTTAAAAAAAGTTTTGAAAAAGGAAAAATAAGAGTATTTTATTTACTGTAATTACATGATTTTTCATTAATTTTGATATAATATAAATTTTTTATCTGAGATGAAAAACCGGCAACGCGTTTATGCAATGAAAAAATTAATGTTATACTTAAGATATATGCCATTTGTTTTGTTGTTGTTATCGTTTTTCCTTTTTTTCATATATTCCTGTACCACCCTAACCCAATTACCTTCAACAAGGGCACATTTCAGTCATAACCTTGATGCGGCAGAACATCCCGAAAACGGTTTTGTATACTTTTCAGAAACCAAGTTAGAGGTGCTGGGGCTTTATAATGAAGACAGTGTGCGGTTTTGGTTAAGGACATCTGATCCGCGCACTTCAGCCGGATTGCTGTTAAACGGATTATCTGTTTGGATAGATCCTTCAGCTGAAACCAACCAGGACTTTGGCGTCATTTATCCTTCGGCATCTCATACTTTGATTCAAAAAGAAATGAAACGTCTCAGAGACACAGTAAATATCGATAATGATACTCTCGATGACCGTCGTTTTGACGTATCAAGATTGATTAAGTCGGTGGAATTCCGTAAGGCGGTTGTACAAACGGTTGACGGGACTAATTTTGCAACTGCCCAACAGGCAAGGTTCTATTCGGATAGCGACAAGACCCTCAATTATGTTGTTACGCTTTCTTTTTCAGAATTGGGGATAGGTAAACAAGAAGATTTAAGGATAAGTGTGGGAGCGATTTCGGAGGGGATGGAATTGCCCCGGAATGATAGTTACAACAGATATCCCGGAACAACAGGGCCGGGCGACCGTCGTGGATATCCGCCAGGGAGACACTATCCGCAAAAAGAACCCGTAGAACAGGAAAAACCGCCGATAAGCGTTAATGCATGGATGGTATTTGTGTTTAATGGCGAAAATAATGAAACCGAAAAAATAAGAGACTGAAATACAGGCTGATTCCTTCCGGCTGTCCTTTCTTATTATTGAACAACCATTCTTATTGAATTTCTGCCCGATTTAGTGTTGCATATCACGAAATAAATACCTTTATCAAGGTTGTTTAGTTTAATTTCATGCAGATAGTTGCCGTCATGCCCGGCATTAACAACATCTCTGAACAGCTTCGTGCCAATTACATTTACAATGGAGATATAAATTATCTCGTAGGGTTCGAAACCATTAAGGCTAAGATAGAACCGTTCTCCCTGATTGGGGTTGGGGAACAGTTTGAGCGTGGCGTATGATTCAGTGCGGATTTTAACGCTTACTATTTTGCTGTATTCATAGCTGCCGTCAATATCGGTTTGCTTCAGACGGTAATATGAAACGCCTTCCATCGGGTTTTCGTCCCATATTTCGTAAAACAGCACGGAGTTGCTGTAACCGTATTCTGCTTTACTGGGTACTTTACCGTTTTTGATGCTTCTAAAATCTCTGCCGTCACGGGAACGTTCAACAGTGAAGTAAGCATTATTTGTTTCGCTTGCAGTTGCCCACTGCAGATGAACCTTGCCGTCAACCACTTCAGCCTGGAAAGTAAGCCATATAACCGGCAGAGGGTTATCCTCCTCGTCGGCGGCTATTGTGAAATATCTTTCACTGAAAAATGACGGTATGGTAGAGTTGACA
The DNA here is from genome assembly GCA_003559855.1 of Bacteroidales bacterium. Taxonomy (GTDB): domain Bacteria; phylum Bacteroidota; class Bacteroidia; order Bacteroidales; family UBA7960; genus PUKZ01. The sequence continues at coordinate 15,420 of PWJZ01000047.1, read as the reverse complement.
TAACCCGTTTTATGTTCAGGGTCGCTGAAATATGCTTCACCACCACGGTTTACCCATTGTGCATCAGTATCATCCCACATGGCAATCACGGTTGATTCAAGGTCTTCTAAATCAGTACCGACACCGCTTGCAGGTCCCCAGTTTAGCTGAATCTGAGACTCTCCACCCGAAGGCCCTTCAATACCCCAATACTCGTTATCAGAAACCTTTGTCAATGGAGGATCTTCAAAAGATTCAGGATCAAGCCCCGCCTCAGAAGGAGGCTCATCATAGTACTCAGCTATCCAGTCGGCATTGTGTGGAAATATGATATTCAGCCTGACAAAACGACGCTTATTGTTCTTGCCTACCGGAAAAAGATTATGATAACTACCTTCAGAATAGCTGCCCGAGGTTAAATTCCTTGCAAACCTTCCATCTATCCAGCTTTGATCAAGTGAAGAGTCCTGATGTAGTCCTTGCAATCCCGTTAAATGTACCCGGTGACCTTCGCTGACTGTTAAAACCCCATCTCTTAAATAAAGCAAATTGCTTATATCTGCGTCACCGTCAAAAAAGACACCACTGGAATTCCAGATATAAAGCTTATTAAAACTATTATTGCCTGTAAAATTACCAAACAGAGATTGTAGTCCGCCGGTACCTCTGAAATAAGTCCAGCTATGAGAAATAAAACCTGCATTATTTTCTTTAATGAATGACTCGCCATACAAATTGATGTCATTTATGGCTTCCAGTTTTGATTCTTCAAGTATTTGAAAAATTCTGTTTATATTAATTGGATTATCAGGAAACTCAATACTTCCGTTTTGACCGTTACCGGTTATTGTCAGGTTCTGAAAGCTAAGATACCTGTCAGTTATCGTATAGCCTCCTTTACCGCCATACACCATAGTGCTGCCCGGTGTAGAATAAAATACATCGAATCTGTTGGCGGGCAGCGTATTTGATTCAATTATAAATGTACCGTTGCCTTTGAAGTCGCGGAAATTATGTCCGTAAGTTTCGCCAATGTCTAAAGTACCATACAAATCAAGCTCATAGGCAAACTTTCGGATTTCGTTCACCGTGATGGTATGCCCGGGCTCTATCTGTACCCTTACACCCGACGGACCCCCGCTTGATGCGGGAGAATTATCCACAGAATGTCTCCAGTTGTTTCCTTCTTCCCATGGACCGCTTGTAACTGATATATAAAGCGGCACATCAGGAGGTATATCCTCATCCTGTCCGGCGGTATAATCGCCTGTTATATCACTTACACCGGTATACTCAAAGAAAAAGTAATCTTCTTCCTCAACTACAAATTCGGGAGGAAATATATACCATTCATAATTTATTAGTCTTGCGGCTGAATATTCTGCTGCATCGCCGTTTATATCTTCCGGATCGTAGTGGAAATGAATATTACCTTCAAAATTTTCCAATCCTTCACTTTTTACATACCAGTGGTAGTCTAATATGTCAAGTGTATGATTGGGATCGCCTCCGGTTATTGACATGTGAGCTTCATCGACAGGTGTGACCGTTATAATTCCCGGGTTTGTGTTTGAAGTATATTCTATCTCCACCGGTGTGTATTTGTTTTCTCGCCCTACGGGAAATATAAAGCTGCCGGCACCAGTTGATATTCTTTTTGCCAGACCCTGGTCCTCATAAATCCCCCTGCTTACGATCATCCTGTCTGTACCGTATTCGCCGCCTGTTATCTCGCTGTCGTAGCCCAGTGTTAGTTTGAAACGGTCAATATAAAAATTACCATTGGTGAGCACAAGGTTGTTTTCGATCTCCATAGGCCCCTGCAAAGTAAACGTGCCCTCATCCTTAAGAATTTCGACTCTTCCAAATTTACCATTGCCATAAATATATTGGTTTTCATCGCCGGTAAATTTCACCCCTCCTTCTGTGCTGTTGTTACTATGGAATGTGGCATAGTTGTAAACATCGGCAAGTGCAGTAATCGTATTGCCCTCATCGTACAATGTTCCTGAATTCATGTATAGGTTGCCGGCTGTTTCTATGACGGTGTTGATGACATCAGATAAAGTTACACTCGTTGAGGAATTTACAACCAGATGATTCAGATCAAGGCTACCTTCTATGAACTGTTCACTGCCTCCGAGAATAAGCGAGTCGGTATTGAGCCACGGCTGGCTGTAATTGTATATATCTCTGTTTACCGTCAGGTGCTTTTCGTTTCCGTCGAAAAAGTTATCGTTGCCGATTTCCAGGTTGCCATTAACGGTGAGGTTGTTATTACGCAGCCTGGCAGTAACGTCTGTTCCCTGGGTTATATTGAGTGTAGGCAACATAATTCCGGGAGCAACATCCAGTTCAATAACATCGCTTATTGTTGCACTGCTTCCGATGTTTATTATTGCGTTATGATGTGTTGAGTAGATTGTTGGTCTGAGGTAGAAGGCTGCCCTTGCCGGGCTGCCGCCCTGCGATTGGGCAATTGTAAGCTCGCCGCCTGTCAATAAAAACTCGCTGCCCGGATTAAGGATTTCAAAAACACCGCGGCTGCCGGCATCGGGATTTACAGTTCCAATTGTAACCGTGCCTCCGCTCTGGCTATATTTAAGTACTCCGCCCTGGCTCTCAACAGAACTGCGTACCTGACCACCAACCTCAAGCTCACCGTTGTCTGTGATTTGCAATGCAGAGTGTCCGGTGGTTGCATACTGTATTGTATTTTCAATAAAAGCTTTGCCATCGTTTTCAATACGCAGCAAGCCGCGTAAATTGACATTGGAACCGGCAGCTGTAATTTTGCCATCCGATACTACCAGCCCGGCAGTGGACGGTATAACAAAAGGTTCGCCACCTGAAGTAATGGTTATATCATTATCTTCGTGGTCAAGTATAAGTTTTCCGTTTATAATGTAAAGTGCTTTTTCGTCGGAGTTGCCGTCGGTTGCACCTCCTAATGTTATATGACCATTGATTTGGGCTTCAGTTTCCGGCGAGCTCCCCTTGTCAGCTATCAGACGATAAAGATCAGCCGGCGTCCCGCTGAGTATATCAAAGCTCATGCTTTCTTTGCCCAAAAGGTTGAGTAAAACCCTGTCTTCATCAGCGCCAGTAAAGAACCTTAAGTTGATACCGTTTGCTTCACTGTGTCCCGTATTTGCTCCCTGGATGTAGCTGCCATAGAGATTTATCTTATGAGTAAGCGGTCCATCGGTGCTGGGGTTTAGAACAAAAATAGAAGCTATATCATCACCCTGCGTAATGTCGCCTGCCAATATATTTCCAAGCACATCAATTTGCCGTGCATGACCACTGTTGGGAAAAGATAATCGCGTATTGGTATACCTGGTTCCGGTTTCACTCCTGATAGCCTGTCCTAATACTAGATCCCTGCCAATATATATATCTCCTTGAGTGTCGTCATGAAGCCTGAGATTGAAATTTCCGCGCACTTCAAGATTCCCAAGAATATGGAGATCCTTTATAAAGGAAGCATATTTGTTTCCATTACCCCACTCGTCGGATGCTATAAAAACATTAGGCAATTGCCTCGGCATGTTTTGGATTTCCGTGCCGTTATTGAACACTTCATATACCACATAAGCAGAGTCTTCCCTGGCAAAATCTCCTGCGTCACTGATAGTGAGGAAATCGTGTTCCGACCCGGCAGCTGCCATCCTGAAACGTATCAGGCCTTCGCCTTCAATAACCGGTATGTCAATATCATAGCTGTTGTTGTTTACTGTTAAAGTGGGTCTGAACATATATGAGTCGCGGTATTTACGTTCGGTGGGGTCACCATTTTCATCCAGCATTTGATTAAATATAAGCCAGGCGGCACGTACATCGAAATTGTTTATACGTACAGTGTGCGGGTATCCGGGGTCGCCGGCAGATTCAAGATCATCGTGCGGCACCCATCCGATCACCACAACATCACCTTGTTGAGGTGCTCTTTCAGCAGGCGGGTTTGTGCTTCGGTGCCACTCATCTTTCGGGGGATCATCAACACCAAGATGATCCTTCAATATAGTTAAGGTTGTCCATGAATGGCGATTATTCCAGGTAGACTGGTCGCCGGATAAACCCCCGTCGCGTGAGAAGAAAATTTCAAGTGTTCCTGCAAAACGGTTTTGATGGGCTGCGGTAAACTCGCCGGTTTCTATTGGTGATAAACCCGGCGGATTACCATTTGTGTTTTTATCCCAAAATTCCAGGGTTAATTTACTCGTTGTATTGTTATATGACGAATGTCCCAAATCGTATTTTCTGTCAAGACCGACAACTTTCCCTTCTTTAAAGGAATTGGGATTAGGAGCGCCTTCAACATAACTGTCCGGTGTATCGTAAAAAATGAAAGTATGTTTGACTATTGGCAGGTCAGCTTCGTCAAATCCGTCGTGCCTGATTCTCCAGTAATATTGCAAAGCTCTCTCGCCTTCACCGGGGTGCAATGTAGGCAGCTCTCTGTCAACATTGTTTATCTGAACATAGCCCGGCTGTGTCACGCCGGTGAACTCTGGTTCAGCGGGCGTATACCGGTTGCCATCGCCTGTTTTGGTGTCAATACCCAGCGGGAACAGGTAAGTTTTATTATTTTCAGTAATTTTTCTTTTAACACCACCGTCAGAATGTTTTCCGTTTATTCGTATCATTTTATTTTCGCCGAAATTCTCAAAACTTCCGCCCCCGTCAATATTATCTATTTCGTTTTCCACCGTTATACCATGGTTGCCTATATCAAGTATTCCGCGTCTCATATGGAGGTCGCCAATGGTTATATTGACAGCGTTTCCTGTAAAAGCGACCTTGTCGTCATTATTAAGCACTAATCTGCCGAACAGGGGGTTTGTACCAAAAGGGGTGGTGATGTTTTGTTCCGAACCGGATGACATTGCCAGAAACCCCGTGTCATCAATCAGTCCGATGGTCCCGCGATTTTCAAGTTCTTCGTCATGATCACCCAACACAATTGAGAAGCTGTTATAATCAAGTGTGCCGTTTTTAACGAACAAGCGATTATGTATTTCTATCGGACTTTGATAAGGTGTCGTTTCAACATCAGCCGGGCTGCGGCCTTCACTTACCAGGGTTATTTTGGTTTCCTGGCTGCTTTTATCTATTTCGAGAGTATAAAAATTTAATGCCGGACTATCTTCATTATTGGCAATAATTAATTCAGCGTTATTGTCGCCGAAGAATCGTGTTTTATTACCGTGATATCCTTCATAGCCGGCATTGGAGTTTGAGGAATTACCGAGTGTAAAGTTTCTACCGATGTTAAGGTCATATATTGTTTGTCCTTCTGCACGTCGCGGGTGCAGTGTACAATAGTCGCTGATAAGCAGGTTGTTGCTGACGGTAAGGTCGCAGGTAAATCTCACATCAATATTGCCACTGCCGCCGTATCTTTCCATTTGAAGATTCCACAGGTTGGCTGTAGAGTGGACAAAATAGTTATCGCCGCCTTGCAGCAGCAGCCTTATACTTCCGCCGGTTACGCTGTAATCGTCCGATACGATATAAAAGCCGTTGTTGCCGTATGCGTTGTTGTCGTCATTACGGCTTTTGCCTATCATAAGTATTTCGCCGCCTTCCATATTAAAGATTCCATCGGAAGAGATGATACCAAATGCGGGGTAAGCTCCCGAAATCTCGCCACCTACTTCTCCGGCGTAAGTACGGTTACCGCGTACTCTTACCTGCCCGCCCGACTGGTAGTAGTATGTTCTTCCGCCGCCGCCTGCATAGCTGCTGCGAAAAGAAGCCGCATCAATTATACCGCCATAGATCTTGACTGTGGCAGCATCTTCATCACGATATATAAAACCGGCGCTGTGGCGTGTGCCAAAAAAACCGGCATCTATACGGAAGGTGCCGAACAAAGTAAATGCGGTATGTCCTGAAGCCGCTTTGTGCCAGTCGGTGCCGGGAGGACGCTGTTCATGGGTATGTATTGTAGTATAAACAGTTATGCTAGCTCCGTCAATCCACAACTTTCCTGTGGTAGGCACTGTAAAGTCACCTCTGCTGCCATATTCATTGCCTTCGGTTAGTGAAGGTATATGCACTGCACCGCTTATCCTTAATGTGCCGTTGCGTATCCAAACAGCCTTGCGTATCTCAGGGTTCTCCTCGGTAAAACCGCCACCTGTGTTGTTTGCCAAATTGTTGGGACCATATAAGGCAAAATTATCTTCATGGTATGAGTTAATATGCACTACATGTGTATTGTCGCTGCCTTTATCAATAATAATGTTGTAAAAATCAGTAGTGCCTTTAAGTTCAACATTTTGATTTTGCGTTCCTGCAAAAGTGAAAACAGCACCTCCGTTTTGGGCAAACTCCCTGAAATCGGGAGCATTCTGGTTTGTAAAGCTAACAACACCCTGATTGCTGAAATCTCCATATAATATTACCTGGTGGAAAATAGAATGATATTCGCCCAGCGCCGGTAAAGAACCTCCCTGTATCTGATATCCTTCGCGGGTATCACCCTCGCCAACACTGAGCTTACCATTGTTGTTTACTGTCAGATTGCCATTTATGGTAAGATTCAGAATATCAGCCTCAGTATCGTCATTAATCCGGAAATTGCCTTTATCAACCGTAAGATTACCATTCAGTATATAGTCGGTAAGTAGTGTAAGAGTATGGTTGTTGTTCATTTCTACAACCATATTATTGAATGTTCTGGGCTGACTAATTGTGAAAGAATCGCCATAGTATTTGACGGTACCTCCGTTGCTGCCTTTAAAATCCGTTGCATCACCATCGGGGAAATTTTCAGCACTGAGTTTGATCATTCCTTTGCCTGTTATCACGTTGAAATTATGGCCGGAAGTTGCCCCCAAAATAAGCCGCCCGCTGAATACCTCAAGGGAGGCGACCGTAATATTATCGGTGTTAACGGTAACTCTTTTATTATCCGTGATAATCACGTTGTCGTTAATGTCAGGAATTTCCTCATCCGGATTGTCAAAGTAGCCTTGTGTTTTGGTCCATGAGTGTGGTTCCACCCAGTCACCATCCATATATGAATACCAAGTTGTCGACTCCTCGCGTGAATAAGCAGTCGCGTTGCTATCATCGCTGTCACTGTCTTTTGATGGTAACGAAGAGCTGAGCCGGTCCGGCTGAAGCCCGGCAATAAACATATTATCAACCCGCATGCTTTGCGATAAAATTATTACCGGACAGAATAACAATAAACATAAAACAAAGGATATGTTACTCTTTAATAGTTTAAGAATATAGTTAATAACAGTATATTTTTTCATATTTTTAATGTTTTTTGCCGTTTTCCTTATTAACACCTTTAAATAAGACGGTTTTTCAAACCGGTTTCAAAATACACAGGTGAATATTTTTAAATTACCTTTTGGTTTTCATATAATAAGCAGCTTTTTAAAGTTTTCTATATTAGCAAAATATATTATACGGTGACTATATTTTTTTGTTTAATCTAAAAATATTTTACCTTAAAAGAAAAACCTGTTTTTTAAACGCAAAGATATTAAAAAATCAATTCCGTATTAAGTAATATACTGTTTTTATAACACAAATAGTTCGTTTAGGCAATAATAATATTGGACGAGAGGTTATTAGTTTTGGATAAAGATGGATATTCAATTATAGCTGCAAAGTTTTTATTTGGTAAATCTTTGTATATAAGGGCTTTTGTAAAGAATGGACATATTTTTCTATATTCCGGTATTAAATTTTTCAGGTTATATTCTCTTTTGATCTTTTTTCATTGAATGAAAAAGCGTAAAAAAGTTATTAACAACCGATACCCGATAATCATATTTAATCCGTTTTCATCTTATTTCTGCACCCAGTTTATCCTTGCAGGCCCGGGCGAGTTTTTGCATGATATTGTCTATCTGCTTGTCAGTCATAGTCTTATTCTTATCGCGGAGTATAAAGCTTACGGCATAGCTTTTTTTATTTTTACCAATTTTTTCATCCTTATAAACGTCAAACAGGTTTACATTAACAAGATATTTTTTTTCGGTTTTATAAGCCAACAGTTCAATTTGTTTATATGATATTTTTTCGTCGATCAACAGGGCCAGGTCTCTTCGCACTTCAGGGAATTTTGGCAATTCTTCGAAGCGCATTTTGTGCCGGCTGTATGCATCAATTAATTCCTGCCAGTTGATGGATGCATAGAAAACATCCTGTCCGATATCAAAACGGTCTAAAAGGTTTTGTGAAATTTTACCTGCTGTGGCAATGTGTTTGTCATCAAGTTTATAGTCAAGGGCATACAGGTATGTTTCATAATGCCCGGTTTCATCAATTTGCAGGTCGGTTTTATCAATTCCAAGCTTGTTGACGATATGGATCAAATGGTTTTTAAGGTCGAAGAAGTCAACATTTGACTGTCCTGTTCTCCAGCTTTCTTTTTCTTTTTTCCCTGTTATGACTACTGCAAGTTCCGTTTTTTCAGCATACTTGTCAAGCGGGTTATGGCTGTTACTCTTTTTTAATTTGTAAATGGTGCCGAATTCATATAGTTTAAGATCGGTGTTGCGATGATTAATGTTTCTGGCAATTGTTTCCAAACATCCGTAAATCAGGGTTTGTCTTAAAGCGCTCAGGTCACGGCTGATAGGGTTGACTATTTTTACCGTCTGGTCTTCAGAATAATCATGATTGTTTTCATAATATACTATATTGGTCAATGAGTTGTTCATTATTTCCCTGAATCCCTGTCCGGAAAGCATATCCGAAACCTGATTCTGCAAATGTTCCTTATCGGGTTTGGGACTTAAAACAATTGCCGAATTAATTTTTTCCGGAATATTTATGTTATTGTAGCCGTATATTCTCAAAACTTCTTCTACAATATCTGCAGGGCGTGTAACATCTACCTTGAAGGTTGGCACTGACAACTCCAACTGGTCTTTTTCTTCACGAATAATTTCTATTTCAAGCGAGTTAAGGATATTTTTTACAACATTTTTGCTGATAACTTTCCCTGTCAGCTTATTTAAAGTATCATACCGAAAGGTTATGCGGATATTTTTAACCGGTTTTGGATATACATCAACGATTTGCGATGATATTTTTCCTCCGGCAAGTTTTTTTATAAGCAATGCTGCACGTTTAAGCGCATAAACGGTTATGTTGGGGTCTGTTCCGCGTTCAAACCTGAAGGATGCATCTGTGTTTATCTGGTGATGTTTGGATGATTTTCTGATAAAAACGGGGTTAAAGCAAGCGCTTTCGAGGAAAAGATTTTTGGTTTGACCGGTTATTCCTGAAAAGGTTCCACCCAAAATACCGGCCAGGCACATTGGTTCTTTGGCATTGCATATCATAAGGTCGTTGCCTGTTAATTTGATTTTTTCTTCATCGAGTGTAATAAACGTTGTGCCGGCAGGCGGTCGTTTTACGATGATTTTATTACCTGAGATTTTATCGGTATCAAAAGCATGCAGTGGTTGACCTGTTTCATGGAGTACAAAATTGGTAATGTCAACGATGTTATTAACCGGTTTCAACCCTATTGACATCAGGCGGTTTTTGAGCCATACGGGTGAGTCGGCAACGGTTATTCCCGAAATGGTAACCCCGCTGTACCTTATGCAGGCTTCATTATCATCTATTTCGACGGGAATGTGCAGAGAGTTGTTGTCGTTTTTAAAATCATCTGTCGAAGGTATTTTAAGCTTTTTTTTGAGTTTGGGATCGTGGTGGTTTATAATTGCTGCCAGATCGCGTGCCGATCCGATATGTGAAGCAGCATCTATACGGTTTGGGGTTAGTCCGATTTCGAATATCCAGTCGTCTTCGATCTGAAAATATTCTTTAGCAGGCATGCCTACAGGCGTCTTATTGTCAAGAACCATAATGCCTTCGTGCGATGTTCCCAGCCCAAGCTCGTCTTCGGCGCATATCATGCCCTGGGATATCTGACCGCGTATATTTGTTTCTTTTATCTCAAACGAACCTTTGTCATTATAAAGTGTAGTACCGACAGTAGCTACAGGCACTTTCTGGCCTGCTTCAACATTGGGCGCTCCGCAAATAATGGTCAAAGGCTTGCTTCTGCCTATATCAACCAGGGTGACCGTCAACTTATCAGCATTGGGATGTTTTTTACAGCTAAGAACCTTTCCTGCTAGAACACCTTCCAACACTCCCCTGAAAGCTTCATGCTTCTCAAGACACTCCACCTCAAGCCCGCAGTCAGTAAACCATTGAGCAATTTTAGACGGGGGTTCCGAAGTCTCAATATATTCCCTTAACCAGTTATATGATATTTTCACAGCTCAGTATATTGTTTTGTTATTATTACCCTAAATCCGCTTATCCTTTCATTTAGCATGTCTATGAAATTTCATGAGAAACATTCCCGGATTCGGATCATTACAATTTGGTATTTTTACCAAATAAAACAAATATTTCAAATTGCAAATGTAATAAAAATGAGTATAAACGGTTAATGTATAATACATGGGTTAACTCTTTTTGCTGCCTGTTAACCGTAAAGGTTAAAACTATTGATAAAATAGTTATCTTTGTACTATTGTTTGATTTTTTTTGATTGTCAGAAAATTCATTTCTGAAATAATCCTTTTAGCCGGATTTTATAATGTTTTGGTTTGTTATGCCGTTATTTATTGACTATCGGCAGTTGGTAGAGAATTAAATTATAACAAATGAAGTTCAGGTATTTAAGCATAATATTGTTAGTGTTGATAACAGGCTTATATCTGTTTTTTTCTTATGTTGCGCTGCCCTACAACATAAGAACAAAGGGCATTATATATCCGTCGAAAGAATGGAGAATTGTTAAGACTGACGATGGTACTCTTTTGAATGTTTTAAAGAACAATCTCAATAATACCATCTCTTATTATTCGGTCACCGAGTTTCAGAGGGGGGATATTGCCGAATTTGTGGTAAATGATGCTGTTTATAACAAGCAGAAGATCAATGAAGGTGATACTATCGGATATATCAAGTCTAATGAAGAGCAGAGAAGGTTTATTGAGTTAAAGGGCAAGCTTGCTGTTCAGAATAATTTGTTACAGGTCTATTCGACGGGAGAGAAGCCTGAAAAAGTCAGGGCGGCTTTTGAAAACATGAAACTAGCTCAGCAGGAATACGAAACGCAAAAAAAGATAACGGAGAGGAATGAAATTTTATATCATGACAATTATATCTCGGATGAGGAATATGAATTATCTTTGAATCAATATAAGATCAGGTATCACCGTTTGAATGTGGCAAAGTCTGAATATGAAGCGATAACTACCGGGGCAAAGCCCGAGCAACTGGAATATATCCGGTCGAATATCAGGATGCTTGAAGAACAGATATTACAGCTTAATGAAAGGTTGAAGTCGCACAGTCTTTTATCTCCATTTTCGGGTGTTATAATAAAGCGTCATGAAGGTGGTAATAACGATAGCAGGGAGAGTGCCATCATACGACTGGCTGATGTTTCGCAATATATTGTCATTGTGCCTGTTGAGCTTTATCAGCTTCAATATGTAGAACCGGGGCAGAATGTCAGTTTGACCACAAACAGGGGAAGGCAGACATTAAACGCCGAGATCATCGCCATAGACAATAGTGTGCAGATGATAAATTTCAGGCAAAAAGTGTTCGTAACGGCTGCCATTGAAAATAATGAGAATATTCATAATGTTATTTCCAACATGATTGTTGAAGCGGAAATTAATTGTGGTATGGTTCCTGCAAGAGAATATATAAACAGATTATTCCGGGCGGTTTACCAAAATTAGAGTGAGATTATGTTAAGGCTTGAGAGAAAATATTTGGTTCCGAATTATTTGATGGATGAATTAAGAGACAGACTTAAACCATTCGTAAGAAAGGACAGGTATGCAATATCCGTAAACGGCAAAAACCCGGAGTATGTTGTAAGAAGCATATATTTTGACAGCCGTAATCTTGATTGTTATGTTGAAAAAAAAGAAGGTATTTTATTGAGAAAAAAATTCCGTATAAGAGCATATGGGAATAAGGGTGAAAATAAAAAGATCGCTTTTGAGATAAAACGTAAAATCGCAAACCGTATAAAAAAGCACCGCTCCTTTGTTCATTTAGAGGATGTATCAAATATTTTAAATACCGGAAATGTGGAGCTGTATGTAATGCAGGATAACGGTTACAATGGAGCCCTTGATGATGCACGGCGCTTTTTCTATCATATTAAAAAAAATCATTTTTTGCCTACCTGCCTGGTAGTTTACGAGAGAGAAGCTTATCACGGCAAATTTGACAAGGGCGTCAGGGTGACTCTTGATAAAAATATTCGAAGCATTAGTTATCCTGATATTGATGATCTGTATCACGATGGTAATCTTAATTTTTTGTTCAAGAATCACTTTATTCTTGAAATAAAATATTTTACTCATTTTATGCCTGTATGGGCACGGTCGCTAATACAGGAATTCAAGCTGAGAAATGAAGCCCTGTCAAAATATGTTATCGGATATGATGCAAGTAATGAAAATGCATACAGGGCAAAAACAATCGTAAAATATTGATGCTTTTTGTCTATTCAAAAGATAACCGTATTAAATGATTTGATTAAAATATAATACACAATACCACCTATGGCAAATGATTTTCAAGAGATTTTTGTTTTTAGTATAACCTTACAGGATGTCATTGGTAATATTTTGGTAGCACTGATGTGTGGTATTGCTATAGCTGTTCTTTACCGGTACACGTACCGTGGTCTTAACTATTCCACTGCATTCACTATTTCACTCGTCATGCTTACCATGATAACAGCAATAGTTATTATGGTAATAGGTAATAATCTAGCCAGAGCCTTCGGGCTGGTTGGAGCTATGTCAATCATCCGCTTCAGAACTGCCGTTAAAGATGCCTCCGATATTATGTTCATCTTCTTTGCCTTGACCATTGGACTTGCATCAGGAGTTAAACTCTATACAATTGCCATTTTCGGCACTCTTATCGTAAGTATTGTTTATCTGATAATAATCAGGTTCAATTTTGCTTTGCCAGAGAGTCGTGAATTTTTACTGCAAATAACCGCCAAAAGTGAAAAACTGCCGGAAAATCCTTTTGATAACATATTTAAAATCCACTGCAGGAAGCAGAAGCTTATTAACCTAAAAACCATTGGCGAGGAAGAAAATGAAATGATGGAGTTTTCTTATTATATCAAGCTTAAAAATGAAGATAAGAGCAAAACTTTAATTTCGGATATTAAACAGATTCCCGGCATAGAACAGATTAACCTGTTTTTTGATGAAACATGATAATACTATAATATAGCTTCAAATTGCTTAAGGAATCGTATATCGTTTTCAAAAAATAGCCTAAGATCGTTAATGTGGTATTTGTTGAGTACTATACGTTCTATACCCATTCCGAAAGCAAATCCGGTATATTTTTTACTGTCAATACCGCAATTATCCAGCACGTTGGGGTCAACCATTCCGCATCCGAGCATTTCTATCCATCCACTGTACTTGCAAATAGGGCATCCTTTACGGGAACATATGTTGCATGATACATCCATTTCTGCCGACGGTTCGGTAAATGGAAAAAACGAAGGGCGGAGCCGTATTTCAGTATCCGGTCCAAACATTTCCCGTGCAAAATAGTAAAGGGTTTGTTTCATGTCGGCAAAAGAAACGTTTTTATCAACGTATAACCCCTCTACCTGGTGAAAAATACAGTGTGCCCGGGCACAAACAGCCTCATTGCGGAATACCCTGCCCGGAGAAATAGTTCTTATAGGCGGTTTGCTGCTTTGCATAACCCTTACCTGTACCGAGGAGGTATGAGTCCTTAGGGCGATGTCGGGGGCTTTTTCAATAAAAAAAGTATCCTGCATATCTCTTGCTGGATGATTCTCAGGAAAGTTAAGAGCTGTAAAATTGTGCCAGTCGTCTTCAATTTCAGGTCCTTCGGAAATAACGTAATCAAGCCTTGCAAAAATGTTGTTTATCCGGTCGCGTACAACAGAGATGGGATGCCTTGAGCCGGTATCGGTGAATGTGGCAGGCATCGTGAGATCTGGCTTGTGCTCTTCCGTCCTTTCAGCGGTATGTAAAACCGCCTCCTTCTTGAGCGATTCAACCTTTTCCTGTGCAAGCTGTTTAAGCGCGTTTAAAAGCTTCCCCGTTTGCTTTTTCTGTTCAACAGGAATATTTTTGAAATCCTTAAACAGGTTCGTTATCAAACCCTTACGTCCAAGCATCCTGATGCGGAAATGCTCTATTTCCGCAGCCTCCCGGGCAGTGAAAGATTCTATTTCTGATTTTATTTTTTCAATCTCATCAATCATACAAAATTCTTTAAATGCCTGTTGCGTTTCTTGACCAATCCCGTATTATTTATTAATTGATCATGGCTGCAGGTTAAACACAGTTGCCGGAATACACGGATGACCATATCATACGATCAACATGTAAAAAAAATATGTTATGCCTGTAGTTTAATCCCTAACCGTTACTTTTTTTATCCTTATATCTTCAAGCGGTCTGTTCTGCGCATTCGTTTCAACCTCCGCTATACTGTCTATTATTTCCAGGCCTACAATAACTTCACCAAAAACAGTATACTCATTATCAAGGTGCGGAGTGCCGCCAATAGTAGTATAATATTTTCTTTGTTCATTTGTCAAGGGTTTTTCAAGCCGTTGTTCAATACCGTCAAGTTCCCTTTGTGAATAAACTTTTCCCTGGACGATATAAAACTGGGAACCGGATGATCTCTTTTCCGGATTCACATGATCCGGCTGCCTTGCAGCGGCAACAGCTCCTTTTTTATGATATAGGCCGGGTTTGATTTCGGCTTCAATGGTGTAATCCGGACCACCCCTACCCAAAGGCTCGCCGGGCTCTGCATCCCGTGAATCAGGATCTCCCGTCTGTATCATAAAATTTTCAATTACCCTGTGAAACAAAACACCGTCATAAAAACCCTCTTCGGATAACTTTATAAAGTTATCACGATGCAAAGGAGTTTCATCATATAGTAATATCAACATGACACCGTGATCCGTTTCTAAAAGAACTTTTGTGCCGGATTTTTCATGCTCTTCAGAATTACCATACGAATGGGAAAAGGAAAAAATGAAACCTGAAAATAAAAACAGAACCAAAATTGAGCTTTTTAATTTCATAAGTATTGTTTTTTTATGGGTTAATATTAAAATTTGAGAACCAGATTATCATCAGAACAAAAGATAGTTATGATCAACAAATCAAGAAATAAAAAATATAAAAGTTGAATATCAGATGCAAAAATAACAATTTGATGTTAATATTCATCACACTTAATTAAACAGGGCAGGGCAAACGCATGAAAATGCTGTACCTCCCTTACAGCCGTTTAACACATTAATCTTTTTTATTTTCTGCATTTATTTGTTAGCCACGAATGCACGAATTTTGTTCGAATATTATTCGTTGTTTTATT
>PWJZ01000085.1 GCA_003559855.1 Bacteroidales bacterium | reverse complement strand
CGAACCAGGGACCCTCTGATTAATCCCGCACATGCGGGACTCTAATCAGCTGAGCTAATTTGCCGGCCATAGCATCGCCGTCAATTAATTTCTCAATTATTTTTCGATTCTTTAGTGTTTTCAATAGAGACAAAAAGCCACATACAGAACCTTTCCATATGTGGTTTTTATCAAGCTCCCCCTCCTGGACTCGAACCAGGGACCCTCTGATTAACAGTCAGATGCTCTAACCAACTGAGCTAAGGAGGAATATTTTTTACTTTTTTCCTCGTTGTCTCCTCTGATTAATCCCGCAGTTTCGGGACTCTAACCAACTGAGCTAAGGAGGAATATTTTTTACTTTTTCCCTCGTTGACTCCTCTGATTAATCCCGCACATGCGGGACTCTAACCAACTGAGCTAAGGAGGAATATTTTTTACTTTTTCCTCGTTGACTCCTCTGATTAATCCCGCACATGCGGGACACTAACCAACTGAGCTAAGGAGGAATAAATATAATCTAATTAAAAATTATAAAGACATTTTTGCCGTTCTCAGTTTTCGGATTGCAAAATTAAGAATTTTATTAAACAAAAAATGGTTTTTTTAGAAATTTTATCATATTTGGATTTAACTTTTTCAATATTTACAATGCCAACATCACGCAGAAGCAAACAACAAAATAGTGTAACAAGGATTGATTTTAAAAACCAGTTTTTAGTTAATTTTAAGACATCATGTCTATATATCTGTTAAACAACGCACGGAGAATCCGGCTTTTTTATAGTAGTTATCTCTGCCTGAGGTGCTGACATCGTAACGTAAACCACGGTTCCACGAATTAGGATCATTGTGTTCGGTGGAAGACCACCAGAATCCAAACCAGTTAATGTTCATAAAAACACCCGTAAAGTTTCGGAAACCGCCCGGAAGAGCTGTAAAGTCGTAATCATCAGTGCCATTACCACCTTCTTCCCAGCCTGTAGTTGACTTTAGCTTATCTCCCACATCATAACCCCGCCACCCTGTCTTATTCCATTCGGGGTCACCAACTCCATATTGGCTGTCAACTGAGCCCTCCAGGTTTTTCCACTCTTCATCCGTTGGTACCCGCCAGCCCTCAGGGCAAAGCTTATCTGTTTCAACAGCGTACCAATTATAAAGTGCACCAAAA
This sequence comes from Bacteroidales bacterium, assembly GCA_003559855.1. GTDB lineage: Bacteria > Bacteroidota > Bacteroidia > Bacteroidales > UBA7960 > PUKZ01. The sequence continues at coordinate 50,125 of PWJZ01000085.1, read as the reverse complement.
ATTTCACCATAATATATTTGATTAAAATACCAGCAATATGCTCCGTTAGTCAGGTTGCTCCATTCACCATTATCTGTTACATTTGGTATTTCCGCACCATTATTGTAAGTGGCAGTTCTCAGGTTTTCCGCCATCCATTCATAATCACCTATAATTACAGTTTTATAAATGTTTCCTTCTATATCTATAATATATCCTTCTCCTATTTCAAAGTTGGCTGTCAGCGTAATATTTTCAGCGGGCATAGTTACTATTGCAGTTGCTGATCCGGGATTATCAACATGCTCTGTGTCGCCTGTCCATTCAATAAACTCCCAGCCTTCATTTGCTTCAGCGGAAATTATCACTTTCTCGACTTCCACGTATTCACCATCGCCTTCAACCGTGCCGCTTCCTTCCGGTTCAACCAAAAGAGTAAGAGTATAAACGGGTATTTCTGTTTCTTCAAAATTGGCTGTCAGCGTAATATCTTCAGCCGGCATTGTATAATCAAAGCTGGCATCTTCGCTTATCACCATGCCTGTTTCATCTGTCCAGCCAATAAATTTGTAACCTTCGGCAGCAGTTGCAGAAATGTTTACTTCTTCACCCTCTTCATATTCACCTTCGCCATCCACGGCGCCGCCATATTCAGGATCTGCAAGCAATGTGAGCAGGTACACCGGATAAATTATATCAAAAACATAATCCCTATCGGTTGTTGGAGTATCAATAATAGTATCATAACCAACATTACCATAATTGCCTGTAGAATAACCGGTAAATTTAAGTTCATCACCCAAATTAAAAGGGAAACCGGTATCCGACCTGCCATACCGCCCTGTTTTCATTTGCATGGAAATGCCATTGTAAGTTATCTTCGAAGAATACCTGCCCGCCATACCTATCTGTATCATTATACGCTGCTGCTTATACTTTTCAGAGCCCACAGTTAAAAAATAATTTTGAAGGTTGCAAGCATGAAAAGTGAAATGATGCATTCCAGGTTGCAGAACAGACCCATAACTTGTCAACTTACGACCTGTCAGATCATAAACATCCAAAGAGAAAAAATCCGCTACCGGAACATATACATCTATGTTCGTTTCTGATAAAAAAGGATTCGGGTAATTCTGTGAAACGTACAGGTCATTATACAAGCCCTCTAAAATATCAATATGCGTAATAACCAGTGTCAGAAGAGTGTCATCACCATAAAGCATCTTGTCAGCGCCCTGGGTAATGTTTTCAATAAAAATGCTGTCGATTTTCACATGAGTGTTATTGTGATTTGCAGTGAAACTTAATGTGATCTCGCCTGCATCCACTTTTATGTTTGTAATTACAAAAAAAAAAGTAATAAGAATGTATATGTTTTCATAAAACTATATTTGGGTTATTAATCTTTATTGATTGTTGTCCGGTATAATTATGCTTAGTATCATTTATCCATATGGGAAACTGGTACTTATAAAGCTATAAATTTTTGTATAATTACTAATAATAACCTGTATCAAACAAATATAATATTTTTCTAAAACTCCGGAATACGTTTCAAAAATTTATTGGCTGTCTGCAAGATGTTTTGGCAGGTCAATTTACAAACCTGTTTTAGCAGTTTATCTGCCAAACAATTGTCTTATTGCCGAAGCCGTATCATAATAACTTTCCTGCTTTTTATCGGTATCAGACGATTCTTTTTGGTTTTTGGCTGTATAGGATTCAAGTCCGTGAAATACTCTTGCAGTATACCTGATAAAATCAATTCTGTGATCCATAAGTTCTCTTATATCGCGTTGAGTTAAATCGTACAATCGGATATTCTTTTCGTTTACCCTGTATATATTTCTTTCCGTACAGGTTATTGTTCTTCCGTTTGTAAGAAAAACATAAACACTTCCCATAATGAAGTCGTGTGATGAAAGCTTCAAATAACCACTGTTGTTGCGTTTAATGATAGTAACTTTCAAGCCTCCCTCCATGGAGGCAAATGAAGATCCTCCTTGAAAAGTAAATTCACGGGTACAAGGATATCTTTCCGAACCAATAATTATTGTATATTCCTGTGAATAACATCTATCAATAAAAAAAATCAGGCTTGCCAAAGCAAAAAACAACATTTTATTTTTCATACTATAAGTTTTTAAGTTTGACAATATATGGTTTCAAAGGTTTTTCTTTTCTTTAGGTTTATAGTTAAAAGGCAGCAGATCGGCTATTCGTGCGCGTGCCATTATACTGTCTTCCCATATCAGACCCGGGGTATAAAAGTATCCGTTTTTTTCAAAATAAACATATTCATGATCATCAGCCATAACAAAGCTGCCATACAAAATCCTGAATATGTTTCTTCTGTAATAAACAAGTACGGTGTCGCTGTATTTGAGATACTTTTCCGGTTTTCCCTTTTGTAAGCTGTCTTTTATATACACAAGTTCATCATAAGAGAGTTCAGCTCCCGATTCATCCCTTACGGTAAAACCTTCGGGTTCCAGTTGATTATTCCAAAGAGCCCTGAAAAAATGCATTCTGGAGCCAAGATAAGCTCTTTTTCTTTTTTCCTCGAATTCCGACAATTGCTCTTCAGAGGCTAAAGTATCAGAACGGAAAATATAGTTTCCTATCAATGCAAGACGATTGTTGATCATGCAAAATTCAAATTTATCCATAAAGAATTCTATATAGTATCCCAGAGCTTCGTTATAAATTTTTACAGGGGCATTTGAAAAAGCTGTTAAAGTATCTTTGCCGGACGAATATACCAGTATTATATCGTCTGTGTTTATTATTTCACAGTGTCTTGCATTAATGGTCCTTCCGAGGAATTCTCTTTTAAAAATCCTTAACTTGGATTTTCTTGCCCTTGTATCTGTTTCGGCTGTTATAATAACTTCATCTAGTTCATACACTTTAGGAGTCAAATAAACAGAATATTGCTTATCGGCTGAAAATTCGGTAACAGCCGAAGAATAATAGCCCAAAGAACTGAATATTAAAGGCATTGATGAGCCCTTAGGAATTTTTATTTCAAAACGACCGTTTTGGTCGGATACGGTTCCGTATGTTGTTCTGCTGTAATACACTGTTGCAAAAGGTATAGGGTCGTTAGTACTTTTATCAAATACTGTGCCCTTGATAACTTGCGCATAACCATTATTACAATATAAAATTATGGCTAATAATATCAGGAAATGCTTTAGCGGTTTAAAAAGAATCATTATCATCCGTTCAGGATTTTATTAAATCGGTTTCCGATATATTCTGAAAAACCTCCCGTTTTGAACGTTCTACTGCATATTGAATGTCTTAAGCATGGAGGTTTCTCGTATCTTTTACAACATGTCAATATTATAATTGGTCATGATCAATGTAAATTGACAACACTAAATTACTTAAAATTTAAAATTTTTTGTAAAAAATCAGTAAAATATAAACGATTTATTTTGTTTTTAATTTATTTAATAATATATTTAACGCTCATACCAAATTATGACTATTAAAATCATTAATGTTAAATTTAAACGGATAAAGCTATGTCAACAAAAAAAATAACGGAACTACTTGGAGATAGAGCGGATTATTATTTGAATCATGAATGCAAGACTATAGGAAGGGAGAAGTTTAATTCACCTGGTCCTGATTTTATTGAAAGGGTTGTTACCAACACAAACAGGAATCCCAAGGTTCTTCGCAGCATGCAGCAATTGTTCAATCATGGTCGTTTGTCAGGGACCGGTTATTTATCTATTTTGCCGGTTGATCAGGGTATTGAACACTCAGCCGGTGCTTCATTTGCACCAAACCCGGTTTACTTTGATCCTGAAAACATAGTAAAGCTGGCTATAGAAGGAGGGGCAAACGCCGTGGCATCCACTTTTGGTATACTGGCTTCAGTATCGCGCAAATATGCGCATCGCATACCTTTTATTGTCAAATTAAATCATAATGAACTGCTGACATATCCAAACAAATATGATCAGATCATGTACGGGTCGGTTGAGGAGGCATGGAATTTAGGTGCTGTGGCTGTTGGTGCTACTATTTATTACGGATCGCAGGAGTCTTCACGCCAGTTGGTTGAAGTAGCGGAGGCTTTCGAGCTGGCTCATCAATTAGGTATGGTTACTATTTTATGGTGCTATACTCGCAACAATGCTTTTAAAGCGGAGGGCAAAGATTATCACACTGCTCCTGACCTGAGCTCACAAGCAAATTACCTGGGAGCTACCATACAGGCAGATATAATCAAGCAAAAAATGCCCGAAACAAGTGAAGGTGGCTTTAAGGCACTCAAGTTTGGAAAAACACATGAAAAAGTTTACACTGAACTAACCAGCGATCACCCTATAGACCTTTGCCGTTACCAGGTAGTGAATTGTTACATGGGTCGCGTAGGACTCATCAACTCAGGTGGTGCATCATCAGGTGCTTCAGACCTTGCTGATGCGGTAACTACGGCTGTGATCAACAAAAGAGCCGGCGGTATGGGCTTGATATCAGGAAGAAAAGCCTTTCAAAGACCCATGAAAGAAGGTGCGCAGCTCCTCAATGCAATACAGGATGTGTATCTCGATAAAAGCATTGGTCTGGCTTAATAACAGCATAAAAAACTAAAACAACAGCTCCCTGATTTGATGATAGACCACGACAGTAATGACACGGCTTTAACACCAGGCTTAATATGGCAGGAAACCAAATCAGGTATGAGAGCGTTTGTGACGAAGTGTTATGACCAACTGATCATTTTTCTAAGCAATTTATACAAAGCAGCAGGGTAAATCCAAGCTGACTTTAAAGCATATCTGATTGCTTTACTTTTGTTTTTACCGTCATGATACCAGCAACCTGAAAGTATCAGGTACATGTTGCTGTGGCATTTTCGCCTGAATGTTTTGTTTTTGAATAGTTTATTTTCTGTGGCTTTCTTGTAAGCCAACAGTGAATCCCGCTCCATCAATGCTATATTGGAGTGCATGTTTTGGCTGTGAATGCGGTAATGCCATGTTATTTGTTCAACTCTTCCGATTTTGTATTTTGCCGCTACCCTGAAAAATAATTCCTGGTCGGCTGATGTTGAAAGCTCAGTGTCAAAAGTTCCTGCTTCTTCCAATACTTCTCTGCATACAAGTATGCTGCTTGGAGCGGGGATGCAGGTTCCTTTCCATAAAAGCAGGTCATTGAGCAACCATCCGCTTTTACCTTTTTTTACTTTTTCGAGTGACTTGCCATGCTCATCAATTAGCAATGCATCAGAATGGACAAGCCCGACTTCGGGATCGCTTTGCAGATACTCAACTTTTTTGCCAATATTGTCAGGCAGCCATATATCATCCGCATCAAGAAAGGCAATATATTTTCCTTTTGAAAGCTTGTATCCGTGGTTTCGTGCTGATGATACACCACCGTTTTGCTGGTGAATATAATTTATTCTTTTATCTTCATTGGCAAGCTTTTTTACAACAGTTGCGCTATTGTCAGTCGAACCGTCATCTATTACGATTATTTCAAGATTTTTATAATCCTGTAGCAATACCGACCGTATGGTGCTTTTAATGTATCTTTCGGCGTTGTAAGCCGGTATGATGACTGAGACTAACGGTAAATTCATACCTGTAAAAGGTGTTTTAAAGTCCTGGTATTTTCAAATTACTAATTATCATTAACGAATATACTATGAATCAACGATTCCAAAAATAAAAAATTTGAGTTGTTAAAATATTAACTCATTATCAGATTACATGTTATTCTCTCTTTCTCAACCTTTTGCGCTCTTACGCTCCCGCCTTTCACCCTCTCGCAATTTGTGAATGTTTAGTAAATGAGGCTTTCACATAAACACACATTAATTGTTTTTCTTTTTAAACTTTATTACTGCCTTGTCTAATTCGTTCAAAATCTTTTGAATTTTATCGGGGTATGTGTGTTCATTCAAATATTTTTCAACTGCGGTTTTATCAACCGTAAGCTCCGATCTGAATGCTCTTTTTATCAGATCTAAAAATTCGTCAGAATTCTTGGCTCTATAAATAGCTTTATTTTCCAATTCAGGTATCCCGGAATCTATTGATGTGATTACAGCTTTGTTTTGAGCAATGTACTTAATTATTTTTAATGATCCGGATACAATTGTTTTAGAAAGGTCAAAACGATAAGGCACTATTGTTATACGTGAAGGAGCAATATAATTTTTCAATTCATTACCTGCTATTACACCCAAGAAATTAAAATTAGAATAATTATAAAAGTTATTCCACTTATTTAGAAGGGTGTCATTTAGTTTTATAATTTCGCCTGCTATTAATAAATTATATCCTGTTTTTAAAATGTTTTCCAATAATTCAAAACTCACGTCATTATTAATTGAGCCGGCTAAGAACAAATAATCGCCATATTTTTTTTTGATTTCTGATACTTTTTCTTTGTCAGTTTTTTTTTCATCATAAACAGAAACGCCATGCGGTTGAAAAATTATTCTTTTTTCAGGAGCTTTGTTTTTATAATAGGGTAAATATTTATTATTGACACAAACGATTAAATCAGCCTTTTTTGCCATTATTGTGTCAAGAGAACTATACATAAAGGGGTCCACCACATGATAAATTCTTTTTGACTTGTTAAAAAAAGGCAGGTTAATAAAACGCAAAAAATCAAACTGCCACCATATAATTTTTTCCGTCTTAATCTTTAAACATCTTTTTAATTTCCATGTGTTCAAAAAGTCATTCAGGTATATAAACAAGCGTGGAAAAAGCCTTACGGGGAAATTGTTTTTGTAGCTTATTACTGTTAAACCTTCAGGAACTTGTTGGACATTTACATTAAAGGAAAACAGATTTTTTAAACTATATTTTTTTACGGGGTTTATAAAATAGACATTGTAACCCAATTTAGCTAATTCATAAGCATAATGCTGTTTTGAGAACCATAATGGGCCCCATGGCTCGTTGGAAGTAATAAAAATGTTTTGTTTATTTTCCATTAAAGATTCTGCCAAAGGTTGCACAGATAGTTAAATATTAAAAAATTTATAATTCGATTTATTTTATGAAACAATGGGCGTAAATATTATACATTTTGTTCATCTCTTTTTCAAAATTACCAAATTCCAACACTTTTCCATAAGATGTTTCAAGTCTTTTATCTTGTTTGTTTTTTGGTTCCTTCAATACTTCTTCAATTTTTCCTGCAACACTTGCAGATTTCCATTCATCAAAAAAGTTAACGTTTTCATCAAAAAGTTGCTTATCATAATCCAATGGCGGCAATATCAAGGGTTTTTTCAGATACATTGATTCCATTGCTGTAACCGGGCTGCCGTCGGAGATATTGGTAATAATAACAACCGAAGCATGCTTTATAAGTGAAAGGAATTCGTCAGGATCAAGTGAAGGCAAAAAGATAAAATCCGCATCCGGTATTTCTTTGCTCATGGCTTTTATCTTTTCTACATAAGCGCTGTTTCTGCTGTCGGAATCAATAAATACCATCTTGTGCTCTTTAATTATATCTTTGCTTAAAAGTTTTATACTTTCAACTGCAAGCTCATGATTTGACAATTCACGCATTGTTCGTGGAAAAAGAAAATAGGGTTCTTTGATTGATCGTTCTTTCTTGTATTCCAATGGTATTATTATACCCGATCTTATAATTTCAGGCTTACATGCTTTATTAAGATGTTTTCTTACATTTTCCGCTTGTTTTTCTGATGTACAGGTTATTTTACCTGCTTTCCGGAAAGCTTTTTTATAAATTTTAAAAACCAGTTTGCCTAAAGGGTCTTTTCGTTTTGAAAAACCCGGTATAGTTTGCAAGATGTCAGTACCATGAGTGGTTATCAAAATTTTTACTCTTTTTGAATTTATAAAAGGAATCCAAAGGGCATGAGGCTCAGCATACATTATATGAACTATATCAATTTTGTGTTTTTTTATTACCTGGTTTATTAATAATACTGAGTATATAGTTTTCCAGAATCTTGTTATTGAAAAGGAGCAAATTTTCTTTTTTGTGATGGTAGTTTTTCTTAGTTTACCATAATCAAAAAACGTTTTTTCAGTTTCACGGTTTTTCAACAAAAACCCGTTAATATTTTCATTTGCCGTTAAAGCATTTATCCATTTGTAATCATGAATGGGTGCGGAGCCGGCAATGTAGAGGATATTTAATGATTTTTTATCGTTTATATTCATGGTTTTATAATCAGGAGCCTTATTATTTCTTCAATGTTTTTGCAAGTTTAACATAGGGCGGAGTGAACGCACTCTTAAAGGCGATTTTCTTACGTTATAGGGCCGGGATTATGATTGACGCGTTCATTGGTGCCTTTATCTGTTTTGTGCAAAATTACGTTAAATCCAGTATTTCACCAACTGTATAACTTTTCAACAAGTAATTGATCTGTATTAAAGTCTGATTGAGTAAAAAGGTCAAGGTCAATTGATTTTCTGTGTCCTGTTTGCAGAGCAAGAGATGTTCCACCCGCCAGATAGAAATCTTTTAAAAGTTTCTCGGATTGCAGCCCTTTTAAAAGTTCCAATGAACTTGTGTTGATCGTGTTTTTGAATAGCATTTAAATTCTTGTTTGGGAATACCAAAGTAAAAACTAAGCCAATTTAAGGTTTTTTTGTCAATAAAACCTGCCTTAACGACTTCTTGTTTTATTGTTTCTTTACCGAAATATTTAAATAATCTTTTAACGTCATTTAAATCGCCTGAAGAGAGTACTCTTTCAATTATCAATCTTTGATTTTTGATATCATCTAATGTGTTAATATCAACATCCCAAAAAAAATTTTCATTTAAAGTAGAAACAAAATTTCGTTGCATACTTTTCTGCTATTATTTCGACTAAAATATACACAAAGATAGTAATTTAACAGGTAAACTACAAGGGTTAATGTGGTTTATTGTATTAATCCATTGTTTCATTTCCGAGGGCTTTCCCGAAGTACCGTGACTGAAAGAAAATTGGAAGATTGAAGATTGAAAGATTGGAATCTTATGAATCTTATTAATTATTCCCGGAAGTTTCCATTTTTTTCGGGAGATGGAAATTCCTGGCGGACACAGGAAATGGAAGCTCCCGACAGGGGCTTCCAGCTTGCGTATAGAACCTTCATGACCAATTATGTTGGTAAACAATTTAACAATGGAGTAATCGAACAATTTGTTATTTATGTTAAAAACATAGCAGATGGAAGTGCCCATATTTTGTCGGCTAATTTTTTGATGTGTTTATCATTGCTTGCTTTTTATAATGTTATTTAAAAATAGGGACTTCATATTATGGCGTAAAATTTGAAATAGCGTATACAGATTTACGTAAATATTTTACATTAACAAGAATTTTTTGTGATATTTTATTTTCCACATCTTTTAACACCACATAAATGTGGAGGCTTTTTAGAGTTGTATGTATATAAATCACGTAGGATATTTATCACGTTGGATAGATATCCTACGTGATAAAGTCTAACTTTTTTGATTAACGAATAGCGATTAACCCCGTAGAAAAATTTTCAACGGGGTAAACGATTTTTGATTTTAGGCACGACTTTCAGGTATTGCATTACAACCTGATATCCGGATATTTATTTGTGTAATTAGTGTAATTCGTGGACAAATATTATTTTTAAACCGGAAGCTTCCATCCTCCGGATCATAAATAGTAATTCACTTTACCGTTGTATCGTTTGCGGCGAGTTATTGATGGAAATTTATTTTTTGGTTCTTTAGAAATGTTCTTTGCAAAACCATAAAATATCCCTGGTGGTGTAATTGATATTTTTGCGGTATGAAAAAGCTTTTATGGCAAGCATATAACGCTGCAAATCATACCATCTTTTAATTTTAAACAGTTTCAGGTATTTATAGGCTTTTTCTGCTTTTATTTTTTTTCTTAAAGCGGGTGCATTTTTTTCACCGACAAATCTTTCAAATTTTTTCAGGTCTGAATTAATTTTATTGAAGAATTGCAAGTCAAAACGGTAATTTTGGGTCAGGCTGCCGGGGTTTTTACGATATGCTGACATACAGTCTTTCAAACAAACAACTTTCCCTTTCAGTGCAATTATGCTGAATAAGTAATAGTCGCCATTTAAAACCTGATTAAAAAATCCGGGCAATTGATAGTTGATATTTCGAAAGATCACCGATGATGTATGGAAAGGAATTACAGGTGCACCGGCAATATCTTCAAAGCTGAGCGATCTATGGTTCTTGCCATCTGCAAAATACACCCTGTTTCTGATATGAGAAACATTTTTATTAACATCTACTTCCATGGTATTGCATGCAACCAAACAGCAATTTATGTCATTTTCCAGAAATTCTGTCTGTTTTTGCAATTTGTAAGGGTCAGTCCAGTAGTCGTCACCCTCACATAGTGCTATATATTTGCCCAGCGCTCTTTTACGGTTTATGAGGCCGGGTTTTATGCCTTTTGAGTATTGATTTTCCTTTTGATAGATCGGCTTGATAATTTCCGGGTATTTTTTTTCATATTTGCTTATTATATGGGGTGTCTTGTCGGTTGAAGCATCATCATGAATTAATATTTCAACAGGGAAGGTGGTTTTTTGCATTAAAAAGCCTTCAATAGCGTCACTAATGAATTTTTCATGGTTATATGTAATACATGATATGCTGACCAGGGGCTTGGCATCACTTCTTATTGTATGTTCACTGACATTTACGGCGTTTTTATACATTTTCAAAAATTAACGGTTACTTTTTCAGCTGGTATTTTTCATAAAACTCTTTTTTCAACATCGAGTATGCTATTAAATTTTTGAATTGCCCATCTTTATAAACGGCATTTCTAAGCACTCCTTCCTTTACGTAGCCAAATTTTTCTGCCGATTTTCTGGCTGATGTGTTATCTTCCAGGATATTTCCATAGAGCCGTTCCAATCCCAGTTCATCAAATGCATACTTAAAAAGCAGATATCTGGCTTCTGAAATATAGCCTTTTCCACGGTTATCGTTACTTCCCAAAAAGGAACCTACGCAACCGTTTTTGTTTATATAATCAATATTTGTAATAAATATCATTCCTATCATTTCGTTTGTCTTTTTCAATATGATAGCAAGACGAACGGCTTCACCGGATTCATGTTTTTTTATGGCATCTTCTATCCATCGTTTTTCAGTTTCCGGCGATACAAAACGTTTGGTGGAAACCACACCTTGCAGGTATATTCCTTCATTTCTCCACTTGACAGTTTTCAGGTAGTCTTCGGGCTCAAGAGCTCTTAAGCTGACATTAAAAGATTTTTCGTTCATAACTGATGGTTTTATCTTTAAAATAATTATATTATCGGATGTTCTTGTCTTCTAAATTACCTTTAGGCAAATGTAGTTGTTAATATTCTCAATATAATAATTCATTTTTTCACGGTTTTCAAAAGTCATTATAATTATCCCTATAGCTTCATTAGCTCCGTGAAATTGTTTTACGCTCTCGCCGGGATTTTTGTATTGATAAAGCTCTTTTATATGATATTTTAATTCGTTTTTTATTTGCAGATCACAAAATTTTCCATCTCTATCTGAATGTATTGCATAATAGGCACTTGGTTTTTCAGGGTTTTTAATAAATTTTACTCTTTTCCCTGAAAAAAGATCTAATGTAGCTTTCACCATATTAAATCCTGTAGAATGTTGAATTGCCTGAGGAACAAAATGCCCGCCATTGCGTGGTCCGATTTCCATTATATATAACTTGCCTTTTGAATTGATCCTTGCCTCGATATTTACAGGTCCGTTTTCATAGCCAATTTTTTTTAAAATTTGCTCAACAAATTCATTAATATGGTTTAGTGTAATGTTATCGGCGGAACCGGGCCATAATGTGCCTACCGGATTAAAGGGATTGGATTTACGATTGTATATATGATCTCCCAGAGAGCTAAAAATCAGTTTGCCATTAATTACAAACCCGTCTCCGTGAAGGTCGCCAATTTCATTATCAATATATTCTTCGGCAATGATCCGTTTATTGCGGGAGAAGGTCATGGCATAATTAACTGCATTTTTTGTTTGCTGAATATTTTCAATTTTGCTTATTCCTTTGCTTCCCGAAGAGTCGGTGGGTTTTATTATTATAGGGAATCTCATTTTTTTGATTATTTCTTCGGGGCGGTCTTTTTCATTTATTACAACATATTCGGGGGTTTCAAAGCCGTTATTTTTGAGAAATTTTCTGAACAGATCTTTTTCGGCGAGTAATCTTACGCTTTCGTAGCGGTTGCCGGGCAATCCGAGTTTTTCGGAAACGTAAGCTGCCACGGGCACAGCCGGATCGGAGGCATAGGCTAATACAAGTTCCGGTTTTATGTTTCGGGCAAGTTTCAATACCTCTTCACGGTCGGTAGTACTTACATTATAATACTCATCTGCCAGCTTACGACCCGGGTTATCGGGTAAATAATCACAAATGCTCACATAATATCCTTGCCCTTTGGCTTGTTTTATCATAGGCATCTGTGCATATGCCCCACCGAGTAAAAGGATCTTTTTTTTAGTCATTTTAATAAATCAACGATCAAATTACAAATATACTCAATGGTATCTTCTTTTACTTCGGGAAATACCGGAAGACACAGCACTTTTGCGGCAACCTGCTCTGCAATCAAGAGATTAGCCGGTTCAGCCGTTTCCAAAGCACTGTAGCTTGGAAAACGGCTTATAAGCGGGTAAAAATATCTTCTGACATAGATATTATGCTGGCGTAAGAAATGATAAACATCATCCCTGCTTTTTCCATGTTCCTTTTCGTTGATCAAAACGGGGAAGTATGCATAATTGTGCTTAACGCCGGGCATATCATCAAGAAAGGTTATACCTTTTATAATTTTTAATTTTTCGCGGTATAAGCTTACAACTTTCTTTCTTCTTGCAATTATATTATCTACATGCTTTAACTGAAGGATTCCCAAAGCTGCCTGAAACTCATTCATTTTGGCATTGATACCGGGAGCCACTACGGTTGTTTCGCCACGAAAGCCGAAATTTTTAAGGTTGTCGATATGCTCCTTCATCTCTTTACTGTGCGAAACAATTGCACCTCCCTCGAAGGTGTTGAATACTTTGGTGGCGTGAAAGCTTAATATGCTCATATCGCCGAAGCTGCAAATACTCTTTCCTTTATATCTTGCCCCAAATGTATGTGCAGCATCATATAGAACCTTAAGTCCGTGCCTTTTGGCAATATCCTCTATTTCCTTGACTTTGCAAGGATTTCCGTAAACATGAACGGGCAGTATTGCAGTTGTTTTCGGGGTAATTGCGGCTTCGATTTTGTAAGGGTCGAGCGTAAAAGTTTCCGGTTCAATATCGGCAAATACCGGCTCAATATTATTCCACCACAAAGAATGCGTGGTGGCAACAAAACTGAAAGGCGTGGTAATAACCTCGCCGGTTATCCGTAATGCCTGCAAAGCAGTTACCAAAGCAAGAGTGCCGTTGGTGAAAAGGGATATGTAGTTTACTCCCAGAAACTCAGCCAGCTTTTCTTCAAATTGCCTGTGAAACGGACCTTTATTGGTCAGCTGACGGCTTTCCCATATTTGCTCCAGGTAAGGAAGGAAATCTTCCAGCGGCGGAAGATATGGCCGCGTAATGTATGTTGGTTTTTGAGAAGACATAAAGATTTTTTGCAAAGATAGTCATTTCATCAATTATCCCACAGTTCAGAGAATATCCTGTTGCATGTGATTATAGGTTTAACATTTCTTTGAACATGTCACTAAGCATTTGAAAGGTGGAAAGACAGCTATTAGTAAAAACTTCTTATGAATTCCAGAATACTTTCTGTATTTTTTGATGTATTTTCTGCCACATCTATTTCTAAAACAGGAACACCAAGGCTTTTCATCACATTTGCTTTTTTTTCGGCCGACTCCAATGACATTTTACATGAAGCCAGCAACTCTTTGTCGTCCAGGTCAATTTCAATGTCTCTTACCACTCCCGAGCTGATACGGTGTTTGCGTCGCCTGAAACTGGTTTCAGCAGATAATTTGCAATAAACTATACCTGTTGGATTTATTTTGTGAGTAAAAGAAGGATTTTGGCTTAAAATTTTTCTATATGCTTTTTCATCGGCAATTCCCTGATTGTGCATTAATATGCCCGCATCGGAAAAAATAATAAAACCCACATTAAAATACTCCAATAATATTAAATCATGCAATATTTGCCGGTAGTATAATTGACATTTTTCCAGCTTCCTGACCGGAGTTAATTTCCGGTTTTTCATTAAATAGGATAAAAAGAGCTCTATCAAGCCATCATAAATGTTTGATGAGGATAAAATTGCTTTGACATTATATTTTCTTAAAATTTCCAACGCCCATTTGTCATGATATTTTTTCAGTATGTTGTATTTTATCAGGCTTCTCCTGTTTAGAGGGAGTAAGCCTTTATAGATACTTTTTATAATTTGGATACGTGCTTCGGCGGGTGTTTTGAAATCATCATTTTTTTGCCTTGCACATAAAACCTTTTCAAATAGTGTTGTTTTTCCGGCACCACTGGCTCCAACTATTTCTATTCTTTTCATTCGTATAAAATGTGTTTTAAATCCTGAATTTTAATAACATATAGTTGATGATCCCGGTATTTTAAGTTCTTAATCAATGGTACACTCATATCTTCTTATTCCCTACGATTTTCGTATGAACGGGAACACCGGGCACTCATATTGCCCGTGAAGACGCTTCGCTAAGTTTACTAACTTCATTGTCATTTGTAAACCGCAGTGAATGAGGGTTCATTGTCAGTTATTATATTTAGAACTTATCCCGGCATAAAATCTTTTTCATTGAGCAATAGTAGTTTAATTTTGCTTTTTATTCTAAAACGGTCAATCCACATACCATTTTTTATAAACTTTTTCGGCTATTGAAAAGCTCCTGTATTTTCGGGCAACCTTTTTAAGCCTGCTGCGGATATCAGTTTCCGTCAAAAGTTCTTCGATTTTATCAAGCCCTTTTTTAATACCATATTTATCATTATTATTTCTGAACAGCGCCCCGCAATTTTCTTTACGCAGTATTTTACTGTCATCCCCAACCCCTTCGGTTATAAGAATTGGTAATCCACAGGCAAGATACTCCCCGTTTTTGATTGAAGAACAATAAAGATTACTGTTCTTGGGCTTTATTAATGTAAAACCAAAATCTGCAGCAGAAAGGTGTTCGGGTACTTTCTTGTAAGGTACGCTAGTTATATGAATACGTTTTTTGGGTAAGCCGGTTTTTTCCGCCATTCGGTAAATATGATCAGGGTCGTCGGGTGTTAGGATCATCAAAAAAAAATTATCGCCAAACCGTTTGAAAGCAATTTCAAATATGTCAAAGGCTTCTTTTCCGTAGTATAATCCTCCGAATTTGCCGGTATAGATACCGGTTATTTTGTTTTCACAGCCGAGTTTTTTTCTGATCTTTTTCCGTGCTTCTTTATTGAAGGCAAAGTTTTCAATGTTTACACAGCATGGAATTACGTCAATTTTTTCGGTGTTTACACCATTTTCCACCAGTCGGCTTTTATAATTTTCAGCTACAACCATTATTGCTGTTGCTTCTCTCATTTGCCGTCTTTCCCATTTTTTTTGAAAGATATAGCGTGGGTCATAGCGCTTCCATGTACCGGATTCGAGCATATAGCCGGCATGCGGCTCAAATGATTCAACATAAAACGGGATGCTTGTTTTACGGCTTGTTTTCATTGCCAATGCCCCTGCCGGTGACCCGCGGGCAATTATTTTATCAATGTTTTCCTTGATACAAAGTTTTGCCAGCTTTGCCGGAAAATCTATAAAGTCAAGGATTTTATTCAGTATGTTTGGCAGAATCCTTCGGCTGTAAAGAGGATAGTGGCTTATCTTATTGTGAAAAGGCAGCAAGGTGTTGTCTGAATTTTTATTACGCTCAATGGTAACCAGTAAAATTTTATCAATACACGAAAAACCGGACAAAATTTTTAAATGAGGAAAAACAGTCGCGGCAGTTAACCCCTCGTTCAAACCCCAGTATGATATATAAAGTATGTTCATTATTTTATTTTGCAAGCAGGAATACCGGAAAAAATAACTGCATTACCTGAAAATGTATTAAACCTTTTTAAAGTTTTCGGGTTAAACATGCTCTAAAGAAAATTTTTCCGAAATTACATAAAATTGTTGAAAGGTTTATTTAACCCAAGAGGGAATCCCTTAATCCTTCATAGATCAAATAAACAGATCATAATAAATTTTCACTCAACTTCATAAATTTTGAAAATAATACAATAAACGAGCTTTTTTTTCTAATTTATTTTTTTAAACCATTAACTTTGAAAATGTTTTTCTAAGGTTTAAAAAACTAAATACAAGAATATATGGCACTTATTTTAAAAAATGCAACTTTTATTGACTGGGAAAGTTTGAAATTTACTCATACCAATTTAATAGTCGAGCAAATAAACCGTGGTGAGGCAAGGTTTATCCGGGATCTTGATAAAATAAACATTTCTCCTGAAGACGAAATCATTGACTGTAAGGGAAAGATTGTAACCAAATCTTTTGGTATCGGTCACATACACGTATATTCGGCATTGGCAAGAGGCATGCCGTTGCTTGTTGAGAAGCCTGCAGGTTTTCAGGAAATGCTTAAAAAAGTGTGGTGGGTACTTAACAGAGCCATGGACAAAGATATTATAGAAGCAAGTGCTCTTGCCACTGCTTTGGCATGTGCTAAATCGGGCACTACGTTTGTTGTGGATCATCATTCTTCGCCCGCTTTCATCAGCGGTTCGCTTGATATTATAGCAAATACTTTTGAAAAGGTTGGTTTAAATCATTTGCTTTGTTATGAGATTACTGATCGTGACGGACTTGACAAAGCGCGGCAGGGCCTTGAAGAGACCAACAACTATTTGAATTACAGGCAGGGGCTTGTCGGGATGCATGCATCTTTTACGGTCGGAGAGGAGACTATGAAGAGAGTGTCGGAAATTGTGGAGAAATATAATTCCGGTGTTCATATTCACGTTGCCGAAACCTTATATGATCAGCAGTATTGTCTTGAAAACTACAACAGAAGAGTGTTAGAACGGCTTAATGATTACGGGTTTTTGAACTCTTCAAAAACGCTCCTGGCTCATTGTTTATACATTGAAGAATATGAGAGGGAGCTGTTGAGAAATTCATTCGCTTATATTGTTCAGAATCCCGAAAGCAACATGAAAAACAGACTTGGACCTTTCAGTTCAATCGGACTCGATGGAGACCGCTTAATGCTCGGCACAGACGGAATGCATGCAGACCAGTTGCAAAGTTCTAAAGCAGCATTTCTGATAGGACAAGCATATGATAATATTGACTTTGAATCAGCCTACAAGCGGTTCAGAAATATTCACAAATATATTGACAAAAACGACTTTGATGGTGACGGGAAAAATAATCTCGTTGTGATTGATTATGACTCTCCTACTCCGGTTAACAGAAATAATTTCCTCAACCATTTTATTTTTGGCATTAAATCCGATCATATTTTGCATGTTATTTCAAATGGCAAATTAATTGTAAAAGACCGTGTATTACAAGGTGTTGATGAGGAAGAAATTTTAGGATTTACAAGGGAGCAGGCAAAAAGATTATGGAGCAGAATGAAGGAAATCTCCAAAACCGATTAAAATATCTAAAGCTAATATCCAAGTGACAGGCGATAACAGGAAATTAATTTGTGTGATTTCTTAATTTTGAATTATTTATGGAAGATATCAAAAATACGGAAGCATACCGGAATATGTCGGATCGTAAGAAAAAGCTTTACGTGATAATTTTTGAATCCAACACATACGGAGGTAAGGTATTTGATGAGATCCTACTTATTTGTATTTTATTGAGCGTGGTGGCTGTCATGCTTGAAAGTATTAATATGGTCAGGGCAAATTATGGTGAAATTATCTTATTTGCTGAAGTTGTTTTTACAATTCTGTTTACTGTTGAATATATTTTCAGGATATATTGTTCGCCAAATCCGCGAAAATATATTACCAGTTTTCTTGGTGTTGTTGATCTTTTGGCTATCGTTCCTTCTATAATAGGATTTGCCATTCCTGCAATGCGTCCGTTTATAACCGTTCGTGCTATTCGCTTGCTGAGGGTTTATCGTATATTGAAGCTTTTTCATTTTATGAGAGAAAGCAGGTTGCTTTTAATTGCCCTGGCTACCAGCTTTAGAAAAATATTGATATTTATGGGCTTTATGCTTATTTTGGTAATAATGCTCGGATCGGTAATGTATGTTATTGAAAAGGGTGAGAGCGGATTTGACAGTATCCCGCTTAGCATATATTGGGCTATTATTACCATTACAACTGTAGGTTATGGAGATATTGTGCCTGTGACAGACATTGGGAAGTTTATAGCTACACTGATCATGCTTATGGGTTATAGTATTATAGCCATACCCACAGGAATAGTCTCGGTAGAGATCTCACGGTCGGCAAAAAGACGTGAATTAAAAAAATATTGTAATTATTGCGAAGAAATACAACATCTGCCAGGATCAGCTTTTTGTCATAATTGCGGAGCTCGTTTGGATGAATAGATTGTAATTAATCCCTAATATCTTCATATTATAAGCTTTTGTCTATTTCGTGAATGTACTTCGTATGTCTTGTTGTAATAAAAGTTATACCACAAAGTGATCGGGAAGACCTGTCTTTCAACATCAAAACAGGTATCTTTAAAAAGAGTCATATAGGAGCCCGGAAGAGAGCATCACACAAAAAATATTCACGCGTAAGGACACTAAGGAAAAAATCGTATATGATTTTTTCTCTTTGCATGCTTAAAATTCAGCTGTCTTAGCACTACTCATTATAAATAATGAACTTAGTGTTTCGCTTTGGCTTATAAAGCTATTTAATGCCTGGCGACATTATGCCTTTGCGTGATATTCATAATTTTTTAAGAACTCTTATATGATCAGGCAACTAAAATCAAACGTGTTGCAATTAGTTATATAGGAGTATCCGGGAGGATTTGTTCTCCAACTTCAAAGCAAATAACTTTGAAAAGTGTTACTTAAGTTTATCTGAGAGGTATAAAGGAAAATACTTTTAAAAGTGCAAAGTAAACACTGTTTCTTTCCCGGGTTTTGACCTTACGGTTATATTTCCCTTGTGCAATCTCATGATTTCTCTTGAAAGGCTTAGCCCTATTCCCGAGCCTTCTTTTTTGGAAGTAAAAAACGGGACAAATATCTTTTCCATAACATCGGGCTTAATACCATGACCATTATCAAAAACATTTATAGTTACTTTGTGAGGTGATATTTGTGTTGCTCTTACAAGTATTCTGGGGTTTTCGGTATCTTTCACCGCATGTATTGAATTTATTACAAGATTTATTATCACTTGTTCGATAAGGTCAGGGTCGGCTGTAAGCATCAATGATCCGGGAACTACAATAAATCTGCATTCTATATTGCTTTCATGGAATTTGGGTTGCAGGAGGTTTTCTATCCTGTCGAAGAGCTCAGCTACCTGAAAGTATCTGAAGTTTGGCTTGGGTATTCTGGTCAGGTTTCGATAAATCTGGACAAAGTTCAACAACCCTTCGCTACGTTTTTCAATTGTGTTCAATGCACTTAATGAAGTTTCAACATCGTCGTTGTCCATATCTTCATTTAACCGTGTTGCCTCCTTGTTTATAAGCAGATCTCTGACTGTAGAGGAGAGTGAAACGATAGGGGTTATTGAGTTCATGATCTCATGTGTGAGCACCCTGATAAGCTTTTGCCATGAATCCATCTCCTTGGCTTCGAGTTCGCTGTGTATATTTTGCAATGATACAAGCACATAATCTTTTTGCCTCATGCGAAACTCTGTTGCACGTATGGAAAGCTGCAAAAGCTCATCATCTACAAATACCTTGATGACTTCACGGCTGCCGGCTTTTATATTTTCCATTAGTTCGGCAAGGTTGGTGTCAATTTGTTTAAGGTCGCTTATGAACCTGATATTGTTGATTTTTAGTAAAGACTTGACAGCATTGTTAAACATATCCACTTTACCGTTCTTCTCAAATACTATGATACCTATAGATACATGCTGTACTACAGTTTGGAGGTAGTTAAAATGCTCTTCCTTGGCTGCCCGTGTTTTTTTGAATTCATTGATAACTTCGTTAAATGAGATGTTGAGCTCATCGAAACTTTTTCCCAATCCATGATCAGAAAAAGAAGATACGAAATCGCTGTGTCGTATAGACTCAAGAAAGGTGGTGAGTTTACGGTTTGTTCTTTCGACGTATCTTACAAGGGCAACAATTTGAAAAATGATTGCAATTGCCAGAATGATAGAGCTTATTACGAATTCCGGTTTACGGATTATGTTAATGAGAAGTATTGCCGAAGCTACTATAAGCAGGATACGGAATACTGTTGTCAGTCGAAAATTTCTAAAGTTCATATTTTTCTATTCTCCTGTATAGTGAAGCTCGTGTTATGCCAAGTTCTTTGGCGGCCTTGCTGATATTGCCTCCATGTTTATCTATGACTTTGCGGATAAGCATTTTTTCGGTTGCTTCCAGGTTATGATCTGTGGTTATCACTGCATCTTCCTGTTTATCGGGTTGAGAGATAAAAAAGTCGGCGGGTTCCAGAACATTGCTTTCGCTGAGTATTACGGCTCTTTCCACGGCGTGTTGCAACTCTCTGATGTTACCCGGCCAATTGTGCTTTTCAAGCCTTTTAAGGGTTGATGCATGAAGCCGCTTATTAGGCATCTTGTATTTTTTGCAGTAAATTTCGAGAAAATGGTTTACAAGCAGCGGTATATCTTCAACACGTTCCCGCAGAGGCGGTATGCGAAGCTCAACGGTATTTATCCTGTATAATAAGTCCTGGCGGAATTTGTTCTCTTCAACCATTTGATATAATGGCATGTTTGTAGCACATATAAGCCTGGCATCTAAAGGTATCTCTTTGACAGAGCCCAGCCTGATGACCTTCCTGTTTTGAATCGCACTTAACAGCTTGGACTGCAGCGGTTGATTCAGATTGCCTATCTCATCAAGGAATATTGTACCCTTATTGGCGGTTTCAAACCTTCCGGGCCTGTCTTCTTTCGCATCCGTAAAGGCACCTTTTTTATAGCCGAAGAGCTCGCTTTCAAAAAGTGTTTCGCTGATCGCTCCAAGGTCAACACTTACAAAGACCTCATCCTTGCGTTTCGATGCACGATGAATTGCCCGTGCTATTACTTCCTTACCTGTGCCGTTTTCACCAAGTATCAGTATGTTGGCATCGGTAGGAGCTACTTTTTTAACCGTTTCCATGACCTTGATCATTGATTTTGATTTGCCTACAATGTTGCTGTATGGCTGGTCACTCTGATCCATCAGAAACTTCTGCTTGGTACGAATATCCTGCAATTCCTTTTTTGAACGGTGTGCTTCGAGCGTAGCAGTGATGGTGGCTAAAAGCTTCTTATTATCCCACGGCTTTAGCAAAAAGTTGGTGGCACCTTCTTTAACACCTTGAACCGCAAGCTCAATATCACCATAGGCAGTGATCAGAATGACCGATATGGTAGGGTCAAACTCAAGGATCTTGTTAAGCCAGTGAAACCCTTCCTGACCGCTGGTCGCATCACGCGAAAAATTCATGTCCAACAGTATAACATCATAAGCCTCATTTTTTAACATCAGAGGGATCCTGTTCGGATCCTGCTCAGTATGTACCGACTTGAAATGCTGTTTCAGAAAAAGCTTGCCGGCTAGCAATACATCCTCATCATCGTCAATGATTAGTACCCTGGCATCTATTTTACTCATAATGACTTTAGTTTTTGCGAAATTAAAAAAATAATTTGAATAGACGTTCTTTTCATGTTAACGGTAATCTTTTAAAATTAATGGGTATATTTGATAAAAAATCAGGTTCAGCGTCGTTTTAAAAGGCAATTAAAACTACTCATCAAAGTTTGACATTTGATGAGATGAATAATAAAATCATCAGGGATGAAAAAAATTCTCAGTGTTTCGTCAACAGGTCAGAGCCTGGTAAAAATATCCGCACTGGATAAAGCTATTGCCAGGCATCATAAAAAGTCCGAACATTTCATTTGTCATATTTTAAGGGATGTTTCAGCCCGGTCTCTGGAATGGTATGCAGGTATAGAGTTGCCTGTCATTGATTATAGTTTGGTTATTGGAAATGACAGTGAAGTTTTATGTATGTCACGGGCAATGACAGAGTTTGAAAAGGTGCTAAGCGAATCGTGCCCGGATATTGTTTTTCTTACGGGTTCTGAAGATATTACATTGGCATGCGCTCTGACCGCTTCCAGGATGAAGATACCACTGGCTCATAACGACAGCGGGCTCCGAAGCTTTGACCGTAACAACAATGAAGAGATAGACAGGAGAATTGTAGATGTTCTTTGTCAATACCATTTTGTCAGCGAACATAGCGGTATGAAAAACCTTCGCGATGAAGGATTGGATAATCAGAATGTTTTTTTTACCGGCAATTTACTGGCTGATACTCTCAATATTTGCTGGGAGAAGATAGAAAGCAATAAGCCGGCTGTTATAACCGAAACTGAAGAAAGTGATGAATATGTCCTTTTCGCACCTTCCTTGCCATTCAATACTGATAATTTAGAGGTTATAAGAAAGATATCCGAAATGATAAACACAATTTCGCGCTCATATAATGTTTTTGTGGTTCTGTCGGACAGGGTAGGGGAAATTCTTGAAAAGGAAGGTATTATGAAGCTGTTTGATAAAAAAATAAGGATATTCCCTCAATTCAATTACCTTGATTTTCTTTCTTTAATGTACCATTCACGTTTGGTCATTACTGACAACACTTCCATACAGGAAGAAACCACATACCTGGGTGTTCAGTGTGTTACGGTAATAAATTATACGGAAAGGCCGGTTACTATAGACGTTGGCACAAACCATCTGGCAGGGACCGATCCGGCAAGAGTTGAAAGAACTGTTAATGACATTTTGGAAGGGATTGTAAAGCCTGCACGCTTGCCGGAAAACTGGGACGGAAAAACAGGGAAAAGAATAGCCGAATTAATATGCTGATAGCATCTGCCATTAATTTACCCGGATTTTTATTTTTAATTTCATGTTACTATATATCTGTTTTAGGGGCTTTAACATTTGATAAAAGCGATTCTTGCGGTATTATTTGTATTAAGCTTTTTATTCCTTTTAATCGTCGGCGGTAAAAGTTAACTACAAACATAGCTATCCCGAGAAAGGGCAGCATAGGTATCCTTAGTCTTACGAGCGCACCGAAGTTGGCTGTGGAAATCCCTACAGCAAATGCAAATATCAGTGCAAACAGAAGGCAGAACGCAGCAGATGGCGATCTGTTGATGATCCTGATGAATCTTAAAGGGCCGGCACGTAAAAAGATAAAAGTACAAAACAACAATATTATCATGTTTTCAATTCCTGCTATAAATATCAGTAAAGAATCACCTTCCCACATAAAAGGCCTGAAGAAAGCTGCAAATATTGCTTGTGGTGCTTTGCTGATAAAATTCAGAAATGTGCCGTCAAGATGCCCTATATCAAAGTAATTCTCGCCATAAGCATGGGCCCGCGTTAGGTCATCCTGCGTGATCACCGCCTTTTCAACTATTCCCTCAAAAGTGGCATAATCCTCTAATTTTTCGCTTAACCCCGTTATAAAAAACCTCGATATCAGCAGAAATAATAAAATTATGGCAGGACCTGTTGCAAAACGTATAAAAATATTTTTTATCCTTCTTATTTTTTCAAATGATGCCCATAAAAAAGCTCCGGGTAAAAGCGCCACAAAAATATAGGGTTTAATGGATATCATCAGGTAAGAAGATAATATTAAAATAAAGACAAATTTTACTCTGAACCTTTTTTTTATGAAAAGATGGTAAAATCCGTAAACAAACCATCCTGCAGCCATCAATGTGTAAGTATCTTTCAGAATACCCGAACCCCAAAACAATACCGATGGGAAAAAAAGTATTACGATAGCAAGTTCTTTGTAAATACCTTTGAAGAGATCGGTAAATACCAGGTATAACTTCCATATACCTGTATAGGCAAACCAGGCAATCAGTATGGAAGCTGTAAAGTAATTTTTGAACCCTAAAAGGGTGAATATGCTTGTTATTCTTACTGTTGCAAAAGACTGGTAATCGCCCAGATACCAGGGAAAGCCTGTAGATGCATCAAATGCCATACGGTTTTCGGGGGTGACGTTTCCTGCAAGCAGCGATAAGTAATTTAATGGCTTGTGAAACAACAAATTTACAAGAGCTTCTGAACTGCGATAATAATTGGTGGTATCATGCCCTTCATAATATAGCGTATAAACCAGGCAAAATGCAATTGCTCCTGCTATTTTGGCAAATAACCCCCATGTGTAAAAACGGTAAACAGGATTTATATCCTGGTATTTTTTCTGGATATTGACAGCAATAATAAACATTGCTATCAGGTAAAAAGCCATTATGATATAATCCAACAAAGAAGGGAATAGACTTTTAGTCCAAATATCGGCAATGTTCATGTTAATATCTTCTTATGGAACAAAGATAATAGTTTTTGACATATTTTGGCAGTAAGTTGCAAATCAGGCTTTTATTTCTGTATACTTTTGTATTATTACCTTTTTTTAGCTTTGGGCAGCAGTTCTTCCTTTACCAGTCTGAATTTGGGTTCATAATCAAGAATTTTTTCATAAGTGTTTATTGCAAGAGCATGTTCTTCAATATATTGATAGCTTTTTGCCAGATTCATAAGGGTATTTAAATACAGCCAGCGATGATTGGGTTTCATGTTATTTTCAAATATTTTGACAGCTTTATTATAATATTTGACAGCTTCTTTTTTGCTGCCGCCGACAGCTTGTGGCGTGTAAAATTTGGAATTTCCCAGCTCCATCCATGCAGTGGGGTTCTCAGGGTCAGCCTCCAGTGCATTGTCAATGGCATTATTTGCCTTTGAGCCTAAAATAATGGCATTTACCGGATTTAATGTTATTCTGAAAGCAAAAAAGGCTCCCTGCAATGTATAAGCCCTTGAAACAAATGCCTTGTAAACAAACAGATCCCCAAGCTCATCTTCAGCTTTGTCAAGTTGCTTGCCGGCTATCTCTTTTTCTTCTTTATTCAGGCTCAATGCTATTAAACCATAACGTGCCAAAATCAAATCATAAAGCATAGAGGGCATAGTGTATGAAGAATAGTGTCGTTCCATACGGTCAACAATCATTATCCAGTCTTCTAATTGACCTTCAACAAAGTAATCATATAGCTGTGTGTGAAATTCTGCTTGTTTATTATTATGAGTTGATGAATACTTAAACGATAAAAGCAAGCCTGTCAGGAGAAAAAGCAGGGAAATAAAAAAATTTTTGGTTTGCATTAATTTTGTTAGTTAGATTAATCTTGTCTGTTTATGCTTTTTTAAATGTTTGCTGCTGTCCGGAATTTTGGTTTTAATCCCTCATGGTCATTAGGCTTCTGTTGTTTTATTATGGATGAAATAAGAAAAGGGAATACGGCCTCTTGTTTGGTTTGTTCCTGCTTGAACATACTAAAAACAATAGTATTATAAAAATTTAAAACAATAATCAGATACCTGTGCAAATCAACGTGATTTGCCTGTTACCACTCCGTATTCCCTTTAGTGTTATTTCAAACAATAAATAATGTTATATTTTAAGTTTTCAGAGGTGTTTTTTTACTTCTTCAATCACCTCCGGCAGATCTATTCTAAGCTCTTTGAGCCGTTCTATTGTTGGTATTCCGTTTTTTGTCCATCCTCTTCTTTCATAAACTGCATCCACCAGTTGTTCGTAGCGTTCTTCACGATACTTTCTGTGCAGTTTGATTTTTTCCTCTGTTGATTTTCCTTCGGGGTCGACACCGATGGTTTCTTTGAGTTGTTTGTCATAACGTTCCTGCCTTGATTCGTATTCTTCGATTGTTACAGGTCCTGCAGCACGATAGGGTTGGGCGTCATATTTTCTGGTGCCATAACCTCTGCGCAGGTTAAAGACTCTCTGGAAGTTATATACTCTTTCTGAATCAAGTATCATGGTCTCTTTGTCAAAAGGTCTTCCGGTAACAGCTTTGTAAATTGCCACATAGTTATCAACATGTTCGGGAACTTTTTCGGGTTCGTCGGTAAGTTCATTATCCTCGGGTTCTATGTCATTCCAGCACAGCTTGCAAAAGCCTGCCAATCCGAACCATGTGCGGAACATCGGGAAATAGTGAAGCGCCTCGGCTTTATCTTCAAAAGTAGGTATTTGATTGTTTATCATATCCATAAATATAAGCCATGCTTCGTCATGCTGCGGACCTTTGTTGGTCATTGCATAACCTCCCTGCTGTACCAGCGATTCCTTAGATTTGTACTGTGAGTATTCCAGCCCCTTGTTTTCCATGGCAATATCCTCCAGGTATTTTGGATCGCCCCATCCTTTTTCGATAAACATTTCTTTCATTTTACGCACTCCTATACCTGCAATTTTACCGAAACCATCGCCGCGTGCAACCTGGTGAAGCAATTCCATTGCAGCTTCTTTATTGCCAAAATTAAGCTTTAAACCTCCCGTACGTTCATCATTCAGGATACCGCTCTCATAACAATCCATTACAAAACCGAGAATTGTTCCCCACGTTATTGTGCAGATACCATATGTGTCGCAATAAAAATTGGCTTCAATAGTCCAGTAAGGGTCAAATATACCGGGATTCGTGCCTAATGATGCAGCGGTTTCATATTCAGGACCGTCAACAGACACTTTATGACCTTTATAGGGTCCTGTTTTCAGTTTGAAGTCATCAACCGCATGAGAACATGACATTGTACAACCTATCCAGCAACCGTCAAACAATCCTTGTGTAAATAAGCTTTTATATATGTCGGAATGAATATTATAAGCATCTTTATGACTGCCGTACTTAAAGTTATGTACTGGTATCAGGTCATAGTCATTCATTATATTGGTCATATGGGCGGTGCCTTTTGATCTCATTTCCTTGAATTCATCATCGCGTTTCATTTCTTCATTAAACCTGCGGCCACGCTCACGAATAGCTTCCAGATCAAATACATTATTGGCATTACCCTTGATGCCGTCAACTTTCGCTACCAGGGCTTTGATCTTCTTATCCCTGAATACCGTTCCTATACCGCCACGCCCGGCTTGTTTAACACGTACAATCTTTCGCCTTGGGTCGTAAAAAGTGAAATTCAACATACCTATCAGCGAATGATCAGCAGCATCCCCTGTCGATACAACACCGATATTTATTTTATCTTTTTCATTATCGGCAAATATATCGGTAAGCTGCTCTGCCAAAATGTGCGAATTTAAAGGCTCCTCAGGAGCTTCAAAAATCTCAACCGTGCCATTTACACCATCAATGAATACAATTACATCATTTTCAGCTTTGCCTTGCATCTCCAGAGCATCAAAACCCGAAAACTTTAAAAATGGACCAAAAAAACCACCAACGTTAGAGTCCATAACGGAATCCGTTTGTGGTGATAATGAAACAACAATCGATTTGCCCGCTCCGGCATACTGTGTTATACCACAACAAGGACCACCCGAAATATTGATCTCATTCTCAGGATCATTCCACTTAGTAGCGGGTTTGGTACCATCCCAAAGCAGCTTTAAACCATAGCCCCTGCCACCGATAAATTTTTCCTTCATCTCGGCAGGTACATCCTTTTCTTTTATGTCAGGACCATCAAAATTGATGTATAAAATCTTATCAGTGTAACCCTTGTCAAGAGGTGTTTTCTGATAATCATACTTCTTCAGCGTTTTGTGAGTGTCTCTAAATTGTGTGATGTTCATATCTTTATGTGAATTTAAAATTGTTTATAAATTGATCTTTGCAAATCTACAAAATTAACCCGTATTTTAATAAATTCTGAAAGACATAATATTTTTGAAGGCTTTTACCGGTTATGATAAAATAATGACCTGAAAAAATCAGTATATCAGATTATTGGGCCTCCAAGCCATGTAATTAAAACAATTTCAGGGCAATGTTTTTTGAATTATTGGAATTAAGACAGCTAACCACCCCGTTTGTATATATTGTTGAAACATTTTAGGCTGATTTGCTTTAGAATGTTATTTCCTGAAAAATTTATTTTTGTAAACAGATCGGGAAAAAATGGATTTGAAGTTATGCGTGCTTGCCGTTTTTATAAAATAATGAAGGCATCAGACCATAAAAGTATTAAATTTGTATTATAAGTCTTATTGATCTGATTGATAGATAAACTTTTTGTTTTCTTCATGTTTTGGTAATACGCTTTTTTTGCTGCAAAGACTCCAAAATATTCGACCACATTAAGTTTTATTTCAGGGTTATTTATCAGGTTAAAACATATATTTGAAAATAAATATAAACAACTAAAAGCTTTAAATTATGAAACAATTCTTAACAATTATTTTGATTTTCTTTTTTGCCGTTGCTTTTTCACAGCGGGATAAGCCTGTTTTTGATAAACGTACGGATGCCGACAAATTTATTACGGCCGTGGAAGACTTAAGTCAGAGGGACAATTTGGTCATGTTGTTACCCGGCAATTGGGAAAATGCCAGTGGGGCTGTTCTTTATTATTGGTTGGATAATAATGATAATTATAAGGGTTATGTTTTTGGCACAAATGAATACGGTGACAAGGCTTACGGTCAGAGGTTTTACATGGATTCGCCCGATGGAAGGACTATATATGGGATATTTTACTGGATAGGCTTTGCTGAAGGGACAACCGGAGATGTTGTGTTTACCATCTGGGATTGGGATGATAGTTCTGAAAAGCCCGGCGAAGTTATATTTACGAAAAGTGTTCCATTGGAAGAGATCGAATCCAGCTGGTCTTTTGAGCCTGACCCCGAGCATGAAGAAGGCCCTCAGCCCGGTGCATATTATTTGGAGTTTGATACGCCCATGGAAGTTACGGAGGATTATGTGGTGGGTGCTGATATTTCAGGGCTCGATAATTGGCAGGAGGGAACTTACGGACTGGGAAACATGTCGTCGGTAGACGGCGACGGAGCGGAAGCAGGATTGGCATGGATACAGGAGTATGACGGAGGATGGCTGCAAACATTATATCTGGCAGACCTGGATGTTGACATTGCCGTTTTTCCGGTTGTTGAAGCAGTACTTTGTGATGTGACTTTTAACGTTAATATGGCTGATGCCCAAACCGAAAAGGGAGTGGTTTTTGACCCGGATATACACAGTGTATATGTTTCAGGAACTTTTAACGATTGGATAACTCCCGGTAAGGATGATGCATATGAATTGCATCCTGCCGACAGAAAAAACAGCAATGATGATGTGATCTTTGAAGAACATTTCAGCCCTGCTAATGAAACAGGTAAATTGCCCGACGGATGGATAGTGAAGAAAGCCGACAACCCCTATGGCAATGATCTGAAAGACCTTGTTGAAGGAGATCAGCAGTGGTTTCGTTATTCGGAATTGTTTCATCCTTATGAAACGTTTAATTCAGACTGGATCCATACCGGGGATGCTGCAATGCACTGTAACTGGGATGTGAAAGATGTGCAAAATGCCTATGCAATAACCCCGCAGTTCTATTTGCCCGACGAGGTGGAAATAGAATTGAAATTTTGGAAGTATTTTGTCAGTGATCCTGGTCAGGGCTGGGTAACAAAATTCAATGTGTTGATTGAAACAGACGGTGAATGGGAAGTGATGCGTGAGTTTGACGGGGAAAAGGATGGTAGTAATGAATACGATTCGCCGGTGATCATTGACCTTACAGGCTATGAGGGCAATACTAGGCTGGCATTCGTGTATATATGGAATGATGGTATTGAAATGACCATTGATGATATAACCGTAACTGCCAATGGTGAACAACCGCCTCATGTGGAAAAGATATATACACTTACACTGAATTTGGAAGAAGGCGAACATGAATACAAATACTTCCTTGTTGAAGACGAACCTACTGACAACATGGGTGAATGGGAAGGAGAGCCTTTCAGGTTATTAAAGGTTTTTGGTGATACGGAAGTCAATGACGTTTTTGGTGATAAACCCGTACATGTAGTTGAAACCGGATTGACGCAACAAAGCTTAAATGTGTTTCCCAATCCCGTTCGTACCGTACTTAACGTCAAGAGCGATCAGGTAATAGAGCAGATCAGAATATTCGATATTTCAGGACGATTGGTTTACAGCCTGAAAAACAATGATGTTCGGGCAAGTATTGATGTTAAAGAATTTAAACAGGGAATATACGTTTTGCAGGTTATAACCAAAAACGGTATTAACGCTCAACGATTCAATGTTGTTAAATAATAGCAGGTGGGATCAAAAGAAAAATATAGTGGTTTTGAATCCCTGAATTATATTATGCCCGGTTAATTTTCACGCATAACATACTCATCGTATTCGATTTCGAACCTGAGTTTGTGTTTTGATTCTTCAATTGCAAGACTGTGAAACACCTTTTTCAGCTCCGGATTGTCGGTGCGTTGTTCAAGATTGATGTAAAGCTTATACGCAGCTTTTTCCTTATGCATAGCCAGAATTAAGGCATCAGCATAGCTGATGTCTGACGATGGCTTTACTTTTACAACGTAATCCGAAATCTTAAGATCGGATACCCGCTCGTCGGTCATTTCAATTACACCTTCATCTTTTATCTTTTGCAACCTGGCTTTATGAGATTTTTCTTCCCCTGCAAATTCTAAAAAAACTTCTTTCATCTCAGGGTTTTTTGCCTGTGAAGCAAGGCTTGTGTAAAAGTCTATTGCTTCCTGCTCGGATTTAATAGCAAAATCCAATATTTCATCTACAGATTTGAATTTTTCCATATTGTTATTGTTTTATTTGTTTTTCACTCCTGTATACATATATGATTTTTGAATTCAGGTAAAAATGCAAAGAACGTTATACTAAAATGCCTCATTAAACTCCCCGTCAAAGATTTTAACAACATTATCACATCCATGGTCAAACATCCGGTTATAGTTATTTTTTTTTGTATAGACAAAAGTTTTGTTTTGGTTGCCGTTGCCGGATATTTTTTTCATTCTTTGAGTTATTTCTTCAAAGGCGTTGGCAGGTGTTTCAATTTTAGTATTTACATTGAGTGCTTTCAATAGATGCAGCAACTGATCGAATGTTGACTTTGTAACGGGGCTTTTATAACTTGCCGCAAATTGTTGTGTGCACTTCTGTGTGTTGGTAAAGCTTCCCCCTGTTTCAAAAGGTAGGGAAGCAGGCAAAACAATTTCTGCTTCCGATGCTGTTTCCGTCATAAAATAATCTTGAACAACCATAAACTCGCAGTTTTTCAGGATATTTTTTATCGATCCTTTTGAGATAGCACATCCCAGGGGGTCTTCACCAAATATAAAAAGGTTTTTTATTTTACCGTTAGAGATTCTCTCGTATAGTTGCAGCTCTGTTTGGCAGCTGTTAATGTCTGCATCTTTTTTACCGAGAAACCGGGCACAATCGGCAATTTCAAAAATACCCTGAGCATTGTTTTTTTCTTTAAGCGAAATGATTCCTGATGAAGTTTTGCCCAATTTTCCGGTTATCATGGCCATGTTTCTCAACTCCAGGCAGGCATTGGTTGATAATTGCTTTTCGCTGAAAATAACCACTGCCTTGCTCTCACTGATGTATTCTTTGCAAAACTCAGCCAGATCGTTGTAATTTAATCCTGCAAGATTAAGCAGTATTTCCTGGTTTTCGGAAGCTATCCGTTTGCAATAATCTTCAAAACCGCTGCAGCTTTCAGTATAAGCTTTATCATACATTTTATTACTTACCAGGTAATGGTTAACGGCTTTTATAAAATGGTAATATGATTTTATATGGCGAACTTTTGTTGATTTATGAGCCATCCGGTTGTTTTCGTCTGTAGTAATCATCTCAATGGGAGTGCCGTTCAGGAATGAGCTGTTATATGTTTCAAACCCTGCAACTCCATGTTCGTAGTTCAATTCCGTTCCTATAATGTATATTCGTTTAACATCCTTAATCTGATCAAAAGGCATATTATCATTTGCATTGATATCATACCCTTTCCCTCTGTTGAAATAGTGAAAATTACCGACATTGGAAGTGTCAACACCTTCATTTGCCAGCTTGTGTATCATGTATATCTCTTCGTTGGTAAGTCTTGCGCCGGCAAAAAATGCGTTCTCGTCAGGTTTGACGTTTTTTATTTTGTCAATGATCAGATCAAATGCTTTTTCAAAAGATATATACTGATAAGCGGAATTGCTTTTTTTCATCACAGGTTTTGTTATCCTGCTTTTATCATTGAGATATTTATAACCGAACCTGGCATATCTGCATATATTGCCATCTTTGTTTATCAATCCTTCTTTGCCTGTTACCCTGTTGAAAAATGACACTCTATGGTGCAATGTTATTTCGCATCCTATTGAGCAGTAGTTGCATATAGTGTTGAATGTATCATTTTTCACCGGGGCGGGTTTAAAAGGTGTATTTTCGGCAATAGCGCCTGTAGGGCAGGCTGATATGCACATTCCGCATGATTCACAATTTGTATCAGAGAGCTTTTCATCCATGCTTGGTGCGATATATGTTTCAAATCCCCTCTCTATAAAACCCAGGGCATTTGCACCGACAACCTCGCTGCATATTCTTACACATCTTCCGCACAGGATACACTTATTATTATCTATTTCAATATAAGGATGTGAGAAATCTATCGTATACTCTTTATATTCACCATGGTATTTGTTTTGTTCAGCCTTATAATCAGTTGCATACTCTTTCAGGTCGCAGTAAAATAATTCCGAACATCCACATTCGATGCAACGTTCTGTTTCTTTCATTGCGTCTTCATCTGTATATCCGAGCTCTACTTCGTCAAAGTTTTTTCGTTTGCCGGCTGGCAGGGTAGGCATTTCCCTGCGTTTTTGCCTTTTATAGATATTCTTGTAATCCTGGTTTGTCTGTTTCTTAAAATTATCTTTTTTACTTAAAAACTCATAGGGGTAAGAAATAATTTTTTCGCCTTTTAAAAACAGGTCGCAACTGTAAGCGGCTTTTCTGCCTTGTGCTATTGCTTCGATAAGCGTAGCAGGTCCCGTTACGCCGTCGCCACAGGCAAAAACCGATTGAATGGAGGTTTGCAGTGTATCGGGTCTGGCATCAATATCGCCCCATTTATTGATTTTTAACTCAGAGCCGGCATATTTGTTAATATCGTCAATGAAATTTACCACTGTTTTCTGGCCTATAGCCGCAAGGATATAGTCGAGTTCTATGTCGAATTCAGAACCGTCGATTTTAATCGGTCTTCGTCTGCCTGATTCATCGGGTTCGCCCAGCTTCATCTGGAAACAGGTCAGTGATTTCACGTTTCCTTTATCATCGGTATTTACTTTTGCCGGTGCCGTAAGGAATTTAAATTTGATGCCTTCAACTTTGGCTTCATGAATTTCAATAGGGTTGGCGGGCATTTCTTTTTCTGTGCGCCGGTATAATACCACGACTTCATCGGCATTACAGCGCATCGCTGTGCGGCAGCAATCCATAGCGGTGTTGCCGCCACCTATAACGGCTACTTTTTTTCCTGTGAAATCATATGGTTGCTCTAAAATTTCCAGGTTTCGTAAGAACTCAAGGCCTGAAAGTACATTTCCGGCATCTTCATTTTCACAACCTATGCCGGTGCCTTTTTGCGAACCTATTGCCAAAATAACACTGTCAAAAGCACCTTTCAGATCTTTATAGCTGAGATTTTCGCCAAGCTTTTTATTATAATGTATTTTAACTCCAAGTTGTGTAATGGCTTCAACTTCTTTTTCAATAATATCATTTGGCAGACGGTATGGAGGTATTCCGTACCTTAACATTCCGCCGGCATGTTTATTTGCTTCAAATATTTCTGCCTTATGGCCTTTTATTGCGAGATAGTATGCTGCTGTAAGACCGCCGGGACCGGCACCGATTATTGCCACTTTTTTGCCTGTCGGGGGGTCTGTCTCAGGCGAATAAGGGCTGTCCGATACAAGGTCTTTATCTGTGGCAAATCTTTTCAGATAATCTATCCCAACGCCTTCATCCTCCACTAAACTCCTCCGGCAAGCAAGCTCACAGGGTCTGACACATACACGACCGCAAATAGCAGGCAAGGGATTAGTCTGTTTTATAAGTTTAACAGCTTCCTGGTAAAGCCCTTTTTCGATAAGCGAAATATATCCTTGTACATCAACACCGGCAGGACATTCATTGGTGCATGGAGCAACACAATCAGCGTAATGATTGCTTAAAAGCAAGTCAAGTGACGCTTTTCGTGCTTTTCTGACTTCTTCACTTTCGGTATCAATGACCATACCTTCGCATATCATTGTAGAACATGAAGGCTGCATACAACGCATGTTTTCAACATGAACAACACATACATAACATGATGAAAACGGTTCGAGCCTCGAATCATGACAAAGTGTGGGAATCTTATAACCATGCCGCCTGGCAAGGTGCAATATAGTTTCGCCATTATATCCTTCTACAGATTTTCCATTGAGAATTACTTCTATTTTATTCATTTATTTCAGCTTTTTTTTTATTCAACATGAATTGCTTCAAATTTGCATCTGTCATAGCATATACCGCATTTAATACAATCATCCTGGTTTATGAAGTGCACTTCCTTACGCTCTCCTGTAATACAATTTGACGGACAGTTTTTTGCACAGACGACACAGCCTGTACATTTTTCGGGTATGATGGTATAAGTAAGCAGTTTTTTACAAACTTTGGCAGGGCATTTCTTATCAACTACGTGTGCAATATATTCATCTCTGAAATATTTTATTGTTGTCAAAACAGGATTAGGAGCTGTTTGTCCTAATCCGCACAAAGAATTGTTCTTAATGCTTTTGGCCAGTTCTTCAAGTATTGATAAGTCTTCTTCCGTGCCTTCACCCTCTGTTATGCGAACCAGGATTTCAAGCATGCGCTTGGTTCCGACGCGGCAAAAAGTGCATTTGCCGCACGATTCTTTTTGTGTAAAGTCAAGAAAGTATTTTGACACGTCGACCATGCAGGTTGATTCGTCCATAACAACCATGCCGCCTGAGCCCATCATTGCTCCGGCTTCTTTGAGCGAATCAAAATCTACCGGCAAATCAAGCAAGCTGTCGGGCAGACATCCTCCCGACGGGCCGCCGATCTGTACCGCCTTGAATTTTTTATTATCTGTTGTTCCGCCTCCTATTCCAAATATTATCTCACGCAATGTCCTACCCATCGGAACTTCCACAAGCCCGCAGTTTGCTACTTCGCCCGTTAGCGAAAAAATTGCGGTTCCTTTGCTGTTATCGGTACCCATTTTTGTAAACCATTCAACGCCGTTGTTTATAATATTCGAAATAGAAGCATATGTTTTAACATTGTTTATGAGGGTAGGTTTCCCCCACAACCCCGAGTTTGCAGGAAATGGCGGTCTGCGGCGGGGCATCCCCCTTTGGCCTTCAATAGATGCTATTAATGCGGTTTCCTCTCCGCAAACAAAAGCACCGGCACCCTGAAAAATCTCCAGATCAAAATCTATTTTGCTGTCGAAAATGTTCTTACCTAAAAAACCTTTTTTCCGTGCCTGGTCAATGGCAATTTTAAGCCTTTTTACCGCAAGAGGGTATTCCGCCCTGACATATATAAAACCCTTTTTTGCCCCTATGGTAGTCCCCGCTATAATTATCCCTTCCAACACCGAATGAGGGTCTCCTTCAAATACAGACCTGTCCTGGAACGAGCCGGGGTCGCCTTCATCACCGTTGCAAATAATATATTTTTCATCTCCTTTTGCATTAAAGCAAAACTCCCATTTAAGCCCTGTATGAAAACCCGCACCTCCTAACCCTCTTAAACAGGAATCTTTGATCATTTTCAAAACTTTTTCGGGATTGAGATCCAGCAAAGCTTTTTTTATCGCCCGGTAACCCCCACTTTTAACATATTCATTGATGTCTTCGGGATTTATATGACCGCAATTGCGCAGTATAACACGTTGTTGCTCCTTATAAAATTGTATGTTCTTATAGTGAGGAATTTTTTCCCCGGTCTGCGGATCAGTATAAAATAAACGTTCAACAGGTACATTGTTTTCAATATGAGAATTGATGATCTCGTTAACATCTTCTGTTGTTGCCCTGCTGTATAATATCCCGTCAGGCTCTGTTATCACCAAAGGACCTTGTTGGCAAAATCCATGACAACCGGTCGGTTTGACCTTGATTTTTTTGCCTTTTGTATCTTGTTTAAACTTTTCCAGTATTTTGTCAGCTTTTGCTGAAACACAACCGGTTCCGCAACAAATAAGTATTTCGCTTGATTTTATTTCTTTATTCATTGGTTTTTTCCCTCCGCTTTTTTGCTTTTGAAAATCTTATCTATTGACTTGGTGTTCAACCGTCCATGAACCTCATTATTAATGGTAATGCAAGGTGCTAAAGCGCAACAACCTATACAGGCAACGCCTTCCAACGTATATTCCATGTCGGTACTTGTTTCACCGTCTTTTATGCCGATCTTACGGGATATTTCATCCAATATTTTCTCGGCACCTTTTACATGGCAAGCGGTACCCTTGCAAACCATTATCATGTTTTTGCCTACGGGAGTAAAACGGAATTGCGAATAAAAGGAAGCAACTCCGTATAATTCGTTTAGTGGTATCCTTAAATCAATAGATGTCTGTTTTAAAATGTTCTTGGGAAGATATCCGAATGCTTTCTGGATAGTTTGCAAAACAGGTATGGTTATTCCTGTTTTGCCTTTGTACTTCAAAATTTTTTCGCTGATAAGGCTGTAATCTTCTTCTGTAGCCTGTGTCTCTTTTTTTCCTGCAATTCTTTCTATTCTCATAATGATATATTTTTTATGTGCTCAAAAATATAAATTTTTTGATCGGTAAAAAAATTAGTTGTGTGTTTTTCAAATTAAGAAAAAATATCCGGTCTTATTATTATCATATATAATGTAAATGAATAGTTTTAAAAACCTTTGGCAGTAAGAAAGTCAGATATGCTGTTTAATTAAGCTTTTTAAAAAAGCAAAAACTGAAACTTGTAACTGAATTTTAAAATATATAGCAACAAGAATTTGTCTGGAGGTTTTTTGATAATGCAGATATTGTGGTCGGAAAGAAAACAAGATCAAAAAAAATAATATGAACAGAAAAGTTGCTGCTAATAATATCGGGGGATATTTTTATAATGGAGAATTAAATCCAATGAACGAATAGAATAAAAGATCGTGAAGAGAATAACATTTTTTCATGAGTTATTAACAAAATTGATATTATTTTTTTCATATTTTTAATTACAACTTCTTGTTAATGAACATTTTTAGCCTAATGTTTTGAGGGTCAAATTGATCTGCTAATTTCATTAATAGGCGGTCATTTTGGGGTTGTTGATAAAAAAATATTATGATTTTTAATTATTAGTTCATACTAATTTTTATTTTTGAACTATGGAATCAGGAGATCAAAAAATAGGTAAACAGAGTGTTCAAAGGAAGCGTAAAAGTGTGCCGATGGCAGATTATCTGGAACATGGCCGGGTACCGCCCCAGGCAATTGATCTTGAAGAAGCTGTATTGGGCGCCATAATGCTTGAGCAAAACGCACTGACCAACGTCATTGATATTATTAAGCCTGGAGTATTCTATAAAGAAGCACATCAGAAGATTTTCAGCACGATACATGATTTGTTTTACAAGACACAGCCTGTTGATATACTTACCGTTACTCAGGAGCTTCAAAAGCGTGGCGAGCTCGATATAGCCGGAGGCAGCTATTATATATCACAGCTTACCAACAGGGTTGCATCAGGGGCAAATGTTGAATATCATGCCCGTATCATTATTGAGAAATATATACAAAGGGAATTGATCCGCATCTCATCAGAAATAATAAAAGATGCATATGAGGACTCTATGGATGTGTTTGAGGTTCTGGATAAAGCTGAAAAAGGGCTTTTTGCGGTTAGTGAAACAAATCTCAGACGCAGTTATGAAGATATGCCATCATTGGTTAAGGAAGCTGTTTTTCAAATAGAGAAAGCCCGTAAGCAGGAAAGTCATATAAGCGGAATTCCGAGCGGTTATACTATGCTTGACCGTGTTACGGCAGGCTGGCAAAAATCAGACCTTATCATATTGGCAGCCCGCCCGGGAATGGGTAAATCCGCACTGGTATTGTCAATGGCACGAAATATAACTGTAGATTTCAAAAAACCGGTTGCAATTTTTAGCCTTGAAATGACCGGTGTACAGCTTGTTACAAGACTTATAGCAAGCGAAACACAACTCAGATCCGACAGCATCAGACGTGGTGATCTGAAAGATTATGAGTGGGAACAGCTAAATGCACGTATCAAAACACTTACAGATGCACCGCTGTTTATTGATGATACTCCTGCTCTGTCAATTTTTGAACTCAGGGCAAAGTGCAGGCGATTAAAGGCAAGTCATGATGTTCAATTAATTGTTGTTGATTATTTACAACTTATGTCGGTTGAAAATGATAACCGGAGTAACCGCGAACAGGAGATAAGCAATATCTCAAGGTCAATGAAAAGCCTTGCCAAAGAACTTGAAGTTCCTGTAATAGCTATTTCTCAACTTAGCCGTGCCGTTGAAACACGGGGAGGTTCAAAAAGACCAATACTCTCAGATCTGAGAGAATCAGGTGCTATAGAACAGGACGCCGATATGGTGTTGTTTATATACCGGCCCGAGTACTACAAAATTATGGAAGATGAAGAAGGTAATTCAACCGAAGGATTGGCAGAACTGATAATCGCTAAACACAGAAACGGCGCACTGGAAAATATTCCGCTCAGATTTATCGCTAATTATGCCAAATTTACTGATTATGAATCTGCCGACTTCGATAGTTTAGAACAGCTTAAACCGTCAGATGATTTCGACGAATCTTCAGTTAAAACCGTTACTCTTCCCTCGAAAATGAATGATGATAAAGAAGAAGATGCCGATGACGAAGGTAATGTGCCTTTCTGAACCTGAAAAATAATCCGTAAATATCACTTTCTCTGCTCTTTTTTATTAATAAGATATGTTCAAAACTGAATAAATTTTGTTATATTTGAAAATATTCAATATCCGGTGTTGAGTGTTTTAGTAAAACAAATCATTTGCCAGAAAATATCAAAACTTTGTAGCGATAATCACTCACTTTTTGCATTAGTGATATAATTGAATTTAAGGATCATACGTTACAAAATAGCAGATGAGATATTCATAGTATATTTTTTATCGTGCATTTTTCATCTGCCGGGCAGATTAGCATGACATTTGTATATTATTAAAAATTAAAAGTTTAATTACATTTTACAAAATGAAGAGACAGGCATTAATTCTGGTATTTTTCTTAATCAGCCAAATTGGTTTCTCGGCGCATATGCTTATACCAATGGATAATACCCGGCAGGATCATTTAAAAGCCTACGGTATAGCATATTATGTGCTTACTTACGATGTTGAGGTTAGCTGGCTGCTGAATTATCGCGGAGGCAGTTTTATGTTTCCTCATCATCCTGAATTTGAAGAGGAGTGCAGGGTGAGGGGTGTCAGTTTTGAAGTTATTGCTGATGTTCAGGCAGCTTCTATTTTGGAGTCGATTAGCGATCCTGATGTCAACAAAGATGAAGTAAGGCTTCATCAGGTTCCGCGTATTGCAGTTTATACGCCACCCAACAGTTTGCCCTGGGACGATGCCGTTACTTTGGCATTGACATATGCCGAAATTCCCTATGATAAGGTTTATGATGAAGAAGTCCTTGCAGGCGTGTTACCTATGTACGATTGGTTGCATTTACATCATGAGGATTTTACAGGCCAGTATGGTAAGTTTTGGGCTGCATATCGTCATGCCGACTGGTACCAGGAAGATGTAAGGCTTGCCGAAGAAATGGCAAGCAGGCTTGGTTTTAGAACCGTACCTGAGCTGAAAATGGCCGTAGCATTGAAGATCCAGGAGTTTGTCGCAGGAGGTGGTTATATGTTCGCAATGTGCTCGGCACCCGAAAGTATTGATATAGCCCTGGCTGCCAAAAATGTCGATATAGTGCATGAAGTGTTTGACGGAATAACTATGGACCCAAACGCACAAGAAAAACTTGACTTCTCAAATACTTTCGCTTTTACCGATTTCGAGCTGGTTACAAATCCTTATGAATATGCAAAATCAAGTATTGATGTACCCAAAACCGGCAGAAATGAAAAAACCGACTTTTTTACCTTATTCGAATTCTCTGCCAAATGGGATCCGATACCAACCATGCTGACACAAAACCATGAAACGGTAATAAAAGGATTTATGGGTCAGACAACTGCTTTCAGGAAACAATATATTAAACCTACCGTAACCATTTTAGGAGAAAACCGGTCTAAAAACGAGGCACGTTATATTCATGGAATTTTTGGAAAGGGGACATTTACGTTCTACGGCGGGCATGATCCTGAAGATTACCGCCATTTTGTCGGAGACCCACCTACCGACCTGAACCTTTATCCTAACTCACCAGGCTACAGGCTTATACTTAACAACGTACTGTTTCCCGCAGCACGGCCCGAAAAAAGAAAAACCTGACGGCAGATTACATCGATTGTGGTTTTTTTCTGACTTTTCTTTTATAAACAAGAAAGGCATAAGGATATATGTTTTTTTCGTCCGGCTCATAATCAATACGTTCAATTAATTCCCACTTTTCAGGATATATTTCAGGGAAATAAGTATCACCTTCAAAATCGGCGAATATCCTCGTCAGGTATATCTTTTTAGTATAGTAAGACTTTATTGCTTGTTGGTAAATTTCAGCACCTCCGACAATAAAAACTTCCTTTTCATCTTTTACAAGTTTTATCGCTTCTTTAAATGATGTGGCTTTCGGGCACCCCTGGATGTCAAGTTCTTCCTGGCTTGTAACGACAATGGTAGTTCTGCCCGGCAAAGGCTTTCCGATTGATTGGAAGGTTTTGCGGCCCATAATAAGCGTATGGCCTATAGTAATGTTTTTAAACCTTTTCAGATC
This sequence comes from Bacteroidales bacterium, assembly GCA_003559855.1. Taxonomy (GTDB): domain Bacteria; phylum Bacteroidota; class Bacteroidia; order Bacteroidales; family UBA7960; genus PUKZ01. The sequence continues at coordinate 9,008 of PWJZ01000085.1, read as the reverse complement.
AGCCGGCATATGCCAGATAAGACGGTTCTCATTACCAATGACGTTGTTGTTTGATACGGCTGCTATTATTGATAGCTTCATATTGTTATTTTTTGGCAATGGCTTAATAGTGAATGCATCGGATGTCAGTAAGCCCTAATATGTATCAATCACTGCTGATCACCCTGTAATAATTATTGTCAAAATTAATGTTTTATCATTAGTGACCGGTTAAGAATTAATCTTGCCACTAAGATCCTGTGTTAATTTCCAATTAATTAAAGTTTATAATCATTTAATTTTTATTTCTTTTGTAATGACTGATATTAAGAGAAAACACACAATTTTAAAATTCTTGACCGGACACCAGTGATACATTATATATAATAAAACTCACACTTATTAACTTAATACTTCAAACTGCAATAGGTGCTTTTATATGAGGATGAGGCTCATAATTCGACAAAGAGAAATCATTATATGAAAAATTGAAGATGTTTTTTACAGAAGGATTAATATTCATAACGGGTAAAGCTTTCGGTTTTCTTTTCAGCTGTTCTTTGGCTTGTTTTATATGGTTAAGGTAAAGATGTGCATCTCCGAAGGTATGAATAAAATCGCCGTATTTTAAGTTACAAACCTGGGCTATCATCATCGTCAAGAGAGAATATGACGCTATATTAAATGGCACGCCCAGGAAAATATCGGCGCTTCGCTGGTATAACTGGCATGATAATCTTTTGTTTGTTATATAAAACTGGAACAGCACATGGCAGGGTGGCAAAGCCATTTTGTCAAGCTGACCCACATTCCAGGAGTTTAATATTAACCTGCGGCTGTCAGGATTATGGATGATCTGATCAATGAGAAGTGAAATCTGATCAATTGTTTTATTGTCCGATCTCCAGCTTCTCCATTGTGTGCCGTAAATAGGTCCGAGATCACCATTCTCATCAGCCCACTCATCCCAGATAGTTACTCCATTATCATTCAGATATTTAATATTGGTGTCGCCCTTTAAAAACCATAACAACTCATGAATGATAGAGCGTACATGAAGCTTTTTGGTGGTCAGCAAAGGAAAACCCTGCTCAAGGTTGAACCGCATCTGATATCCAAAAATGCTGATAGTGCCGGTACCGGTACGGTCTTGCTTTTTTGACCCGTTTTTAAGTACATGTGTCAGTAAGTCAAGGTACTGTTTCATTCGTCTATGGTGTATTTAAAATATTTTTTTTAAAGTAAAATCAAGATTTGCATTAACATGTTTTATTGACGTTATTGAGTTGCATTTAAGGCAACATTGACTTTGCGAAGCTAATTAAATAAGTTGGCATCACAAAACCATTATTCATCATTTTTTAATTAGTATAAAATGTAAAAAAACCATATTATTATATTTCGGTATATCAGAGCAGCATTCCTACTATTGTTGCGGAGAACAGAGATGCAATGCTTCCGCCCAGCAGGGCTCTCATGCCGAATCTTGACAACCGTGTTCTCTGATTTGGTGCCAGGGAGCCGATGCCGCCAATCTGTACACCTATTGAAGCAAAATTTGCAAAACCGCATAACATGTATGTTGCCATTACTATTGATCTTTCGGAAGTAAACATTGCGTTGTTTTTGAGTTCAGCCAGGCTGATATAACCGATAAATTCACTCATTACTATCTTTTCGCCAAGCAATTGCCCTACCAGTGCCATATCCTGGGGAATTACACCGACACTCCATACCAGTGGTGCAAAAATATAACCAAGGATAAATTGCATGCTGAGCCCGTCATATTGTCCATTGGTAAGATCAGCGATAACAGGATTAATGCCTGTTATACCACCGATAAAATCCTTTAAAATATAGTTTGTCATTGCAACGAAAGCGATAAATACAAGCAGCATGGCAGCAACATTTACGGCAAGTCTTAAACCTTCACCGGTTCCATTAGCCATTGCTTCAAGTATATTGTCTCCAATTTTTTCTTTACTTACGGAGATTACCCTGCTTATATCTTCAGTTTGGGGCATCAGTATTTTGGATGCAACAACGGCTCCGGGTGCCGCCATGATAGATGCTGCAAGTAAATGTTTGGCGAAGTATAATCTCTGAACGGGATCATCACCTCCCAAAAAGCTTATGTATGCCGCCATAACACCCCCGGCAATGGTAGCCATACCACCTACCATTACAAGCAAAATCTCCGATTTGTTCATATCGGGCAGGTAAGCTTTTATAAGTAAAGGAGATTCAGTCTGCCCAAGAAAAATATTGCCCGCAACCGATAAGCTCTCAGTGCCCGAAAGACGCATTGCCTTTACCATCAACCAGGCCAGAATATAAACAACGAACTGTATTACTTTTAAATAGTATAATACACTGGTGAGTGCCGAAAAAAATATTATTGTTGGCAGAACCTGGAAAGCAAAAATAAAGCCATAAGAATCAACATCAACCAGATCACCCAGCAAAAAAAACGCTCCTTCACGGGCAAAGTCGAGAATAATAACGAATATGCTGCTTATGATCTCGAAAAAATGCTGTACAAAAGGAATTTTCAGAATAGCTATAGCTAAAAGTATTTGAATGGCTAGCCCTTTTGCTACAACACCCCACGATACTGCTTTGCGTTTAGTGCTGAATAAATAGGCAATTGCAACAAGCAACACAAGACCTAAAAAGCCGCGTGCAATACTCTTTACACCAAAGCCTTCTTCAAAAGGTTGTTGCGAAAAATCTTCAGGAATATTTTCAATTTTTTCCGAAACCTTGTTATCTTCTTTCTTTTCCTGTAAAGGAGTTCTCGTTCTTCCGGTTATTTCTTCGTTGTCAATTGCCGGCTGACATGAAAACATCACCAACGTGATCAGTAATAACACGACGGAATTAAGCATTCTTAGCAATTTCATCTCCTTGGATTTTAAGAAAAAACATGTTTGGTTGGTATATTAATATAATAAGCCTGTTACAAACCTATTCATTTTTTTTCAGACCGGAATCCGGGAGAACAGAATATTCTTATAAATAAATGCCGGAAGGTTTATTTTTTTTTGCTTTTACGTCGGTTTATCTCGTCACGGATTTTGGAGGCTTTTTCATATGCTTCTTCACTAATAGCCTGGGATAGCATGTCTTTGAGTTCTTTCATGTTCATCTGTGAAAATTCGCCATCATCATACTTTTTTTGTTCGCTGAATTCTTCGGGTGAGGGTTCTTTTGATTCGTCCTGTAATACAATACCCGCAGCTTTTAGAATGGATTCATAAGTGTAGATGGGGCATTTGAATCTTACAGCCAGGGCAACAGCATCAGATGTCCGTGAATCTATTTCAATTTTTTTACTGCCGTCAAAACATATAAGCTTTGCAAAAAATATCCCTTCACTGAATTTATAAATGATAACCTCATCAATGATTATATTAAAAGTTTCAGCAAAATTTTTGAAAAGATCATGTGTAAGAGGCCGGCTCGGCTTCATTTTTTCCAATTCTATAGCTATAGCCTGAGCCTCAAAACTGCCAATGATTATCGGAAGCCGCCTTTTCTTTCCGCTTTCACCCAAAATTAAAGCATAAGCACCTGATTGTGACTGACTGTATGAAATGCCTAAAATTTCCAGTTTAATTTTTTTCATATATTTTTATATGGTGTTTTAGCTTTAGTTTAATGATCCTGTTGATTTTCTTTATTGCAAATGTAACACAAAAAAACCTTCTTTAAAAGAACCTTTGCCAATTTATTGTCAAATTGCGAATGCAAGGCTTTTTCAATAACCTTAAATATTGCTGCCTGCTCTGGTGTGTGATGATATTTTGCTTATTGTTGTGGAAAACAAGCAAAATATATTATTGTAAAGATAAGAAATTTGTATTTTATTTGCTAATTATTCAGATAAAAAATAATGCAACTATATTAAAACATTAAAAATTGATTTTGATAAAATTAATTTTTTATTTTTACAACCCAAAGATGGTTCATTATAATAACAGAAAGTTAAGTTTTTTAGGAATAATTAAAAAAGGAGGATGAGATGCCTGTAATATTTTGGTTAGTACCTTTTAGTGCTATTTTAGCTTTGTTATTTGCTTTTTATTTTTTTAAACAGATGATGGGGAAAGATGAGGGGACAGATTTGATGAAAAAGATTGCTCAACATGTAAGGGATGGAGCAAGTGCTTATTTAAGGCAGCAGTACAAGATCGTGATTTTGGTATTTTTGTTGATCACGGGTTTATTGAGTTTAATGGCTTATGGTCTGGGAGTTCAAAATCCCTGGGTGCCATTTGCATTTTTGACCGGTGGTGCTTTTTCAGGTTTAGCCGGTTTTTTCGGTATGAAAGCTGCCACTTTTGCATCGGGGCGTGTTGCAAATGCATGCAGAACTTCACTTGACAGAGGCTTACGGCTTGCATTCAGAAGCGGTGCCGTTATGGGTTTAGTGGTAGTAGGATTAGTGTTGGTTGATATTTCAGCATGGTTTATTATTTTGAATCAATTTATTGATGTAGGAGCCATGGATGAGAAATATAAACTGATGATCATCACGGCCATTATGCTCACTTTCGGTATGGGTGCATCTACCCAGGCACTGTTTGCACGTGTGGGCGGAGGTATTTATACCAAGGCCGCTGATGTTGGCGCCGACCTGGTTGGAAAGATAGAAGAGGGCATTCCGGAAGACGACCCCAGAAACCCGGCTACTATCGCTGATAACGTTGGTGATAACGTTGGGGATGTGGCAGGTATGGGTGCCGACCTTTTTGAATCTTTTTGTGCTTCAATACTCGCAACTGCCTTGTTGGGAGCTGCCGCATTCATGCATTACGGGGTTGATATACAAACCAATGCAGTGATAGCTCCAATGCTTATTGCAGCAGTGGGTACTCTGCTCTCAATAGCCGGCGTTTTTCTGGTCAGAACAAAAGAAGGTGCCACTCAAAAACAGTTACTTAAATCGTTGGGATTTGGAGTAAATTTTAGTGCCGCTTTAATAGTTGTATTTTCTCTATTAATTTTATATTTCCTGGATATACCCAATTATCTGGGTATATGGGGCGCTATTGTTATCGGTTTATTAGCAGGAATAGGAATAGGCCAGTCCACGGAATATTTTACCGCTTCAGCATACAGGCCAACCCGTAGAATAGCAGAATCAAGTAAAACCGGGCATGCTACTGTTATAATCAGCGGTATTGGAACCGGTTTAATTTCTGCTGCAGTTCCTTTGTTGATAATAGTTGTAGCTATTACTATTGCTTTTTCTTTTGCTACAGGCTTTGATTTTGCCATTGCTAATCTGAATTACGGCCTATATGGCATTGGAATTGCCGCCGTTGGTTTGCTTTCCACACTTGGTATTACCCTTTCTACCGATGCTTATGGCCCTATTGCCGACAATGCAGGAGGTAATGCCGAAATGTGCGGATTGGGCGAAGAAGTACGTTCCCGTACCGACGCCCTTGACGCATTGGGCAACACAACTGCCGCTACAGGCAAAGGCTTTGCCATTGGCAGTGCCGCACTTACCGCACTCGCACTGCTGGCATCTTATTTTGAAGAAATAAGAATGATGTTTGTTGAATTTCTTGACAGACCTGATGAAAAGATAAATGGAATTGCGGCTATCGACGCCCATTTTATGGATTTTGTTCACCATTTTCAAGTACACCTGATGAATCCACACGTTATCGTTGGTATTTTCCTTGGAGTAATGTCGGTATTTCTATTCAGTGGTATGACGATGAACGCTGTCGGACGGGCTGCGCAAAAAATGGTTAATGAAGTTCGCAGACAGTTAAAATCAATGCCCGGTATAATGAAAGGAGAAACAGAACCGGATTACGCCCGTTGCGTTGAAATATCAACCAAGGGGGCTCAGCGTGAAATGATAATACCTTCTTTGGTTGCAATATTCATTCCTGTCATTGTAGGGCTGATCTTTGGAGTTGCTGGCGTAGCAGGATTGCTGATCGGAGTTATTTCAAGCGGCTTTGCTTTGGCTATATTTATGGCAAATGCCGGCGGAGCATGGGATAACGCCAAAAAATACATAGAAGCTGGCAATTTAGGCGGAAAAGGTTCCGATGCCCATAACGCCTCTATTACCGGTGATACCGTTGGCGATCCCTTTAAAGATACTTCAGGCCCCAGCCTGAATATCCTTATCAAGCTTATGGTAATGGCTTCGGTTGTTACTGTGGGTGTTGCCGTATCTTTCAGCATACTCGGTGTGTCTATCTAAAATTATAATATCACTAGTGTCCGATTAAAATTATTAAAACTGTTTGTTTTCCTTTAATACCAGACATTACAAAAGAAATTATAGTTAATTGATTATAAACCTAAATTAATTATTGCCACTAAGACTTTTACCCTGTTGGATATTTGTTTTCCATGTTCATCTAGTTAGCAAACAATTTATCCAACAGGGCAGGGACTCTAAGATTCACAAAGACCTGAATTTCTGCACGTTACTCTTCGTGTTTCTTTGTGTTTTAGTGTCTTTGTGGCGAGATTAATTTTAATCGGACACTAGTGAGATTATAATAGTATTAAATCATCAATAAAAAATTGATAACTTTGTTAAGTTGGCAGTAAACAGTTGGCAGTTGACAAAAACCATAAAAAAAACAGATTTTCTTGTTATAGGTTCAGGTATAGCCGGATTGTATTATGCATTAAAGGCGGCGGATTTTGGCAAGGTAACCATTCTGACTAAAGCGTCTTTACTCGAGAATACAACCAGGTATGCACAGGGCGGTATTGCTGCCGTTGTGCGCTCTCCCGACAGCGTTGAAAAGCACGTGGAAGATACTATTCTATGCGGAAAAGGCCTGTGCGATGAAAAGATCGTGAGAATGGTTATAAGCGAAGGACCCAAACGTATCAATGACCTGATAAATATCGGAACACGTTTCGACAAAAGCCCTTCAGGGGATTATGACCTCGGACGTGAAGGAGGTCATTCCGAAAATCGCGTGTTACATTATAAAGACAGTACCGGTCAGGAAATTATCAGGGCACTTGTGCAGGCTGTAAAAGACCATCCTGAAATAGAAATATTTGAAAAACAGTTTGTCGTTGAGATCATAACCCAGCATCATCTTGGGAAAAAAGTCAAAAAAAATACAACAGGTATTGAATGTTACGGAGCGTATGTTTTAGACCCGGGTAGCGGGCAAATCAACACTTTTTTATCAAGAGTGACTTTGATGGCTACCGGAGGCATAGGAGTGGCATATCAAACTACCACAAATCCCGATATCGTCACAGGCGATGGTATAGCTATGGTTTACCGTGCCAAGGGGGTTGTTGAAAATATGGAGTTTGTTCAGTTTCATCCGACATCGTTGTATGATCCTTTAGAGACTCCATCTTTTTTAATAACAGAGGCTTTAAGGGGGTTTGGTGGTGTACTGAGAAATTCGAAGGAGCAGGAGTTTATGAAAAAATATGATGACAGGGGTTCGCTGGCGCCAAGGGATGTAGTAGCACGTGCCATTGACAACGAGATGAAACTTTCGGGTGAAGACTATGTTTATCTTGATTGCCGGCATATTGATAAAGCCGCCCTGAAAAGAAACTTTCCCAACATATACAGGAAATGCCGCTCAGCCGGTATTGATATTACTAAAGAGATGATACCTGTGGTACCCGCTGCACATTATATATGCGGAGGTATTAAAACCGATGAACATGGACGAAGTACGATAAACAGATTATATGCAGCAGGCGAGTGTGCATCAACAGGAATGCACGGTGCCAACAGAATGGCTTCAAACTCGCTGCTTGAAGCTGCCGTGTTTGCCAACAGAGCCGCTCAACATTCTGCAAAAACATTTCAAAATTATAAGCATTGCTTGGAAGTCCCGCCATGGGATACAGAAGGGACGGTCCTTAACGAAGAAATGGTGCTGATAACACAAAGCCTGAAAGAAGTGCAGGGAATAATGAGCAACTACGTCGGAATAGTCAGGTCAAACCTGCGATTGGAACGCGCACTGAAAAGACTGAATTTGTTATACCAGGAAACCGAAGAACTATATATAAAATCAATTCTTACACCAAAATTATGTGAGCTGCGTAATGTTATAAATGTGGCTTATTTGATAATTAAAATGGCAATAAACAGAAAAGAAAGCAGGGGATTGCATTATTCGCTGGATTATTCTGAAGGATCTTTTTGAATGAACAGCTTTAACGCAAAACATTTAATATGGCGTTGATAAAAACAATAAGAGGCTTTACGCCAAAATTCGGGGAAGGATGTTTCCTTGCCGATAGTGTTGTTATTACCGGTGATGTTGTTATGGGAGAGCAGTGCAGCGTATGGTTTAATGCTGTTATTCGCGGCGATGTTCATTATGTGCGCATAGGAAACAGGGTCAATATCCAGGATGGGGCTGTAATTCACGGCACGTTTGAAAAAGCGCCCGTCAATATAGGCAACAATGTCAGCATAGCACATAATGCTGTAGTTCATGGTTGTACCATTGGTGATAACGTATTGATCGGAATGAACGCAGTCATTATGGATAACGCCGAAATCGGAAGTAATTCAATAATAGCCGCAGGTAGTGTTGTGCTGGAAAATACTGCCGTAGAACCGGGAAGTGTTTATGGTGGTATACCTGCGAAGAAAATCAAATCTGTAAGCACAAAACATATAGAAAATCTGCTGGAAAGAATATCAGCTAATTATATAAGATATGCCGGATGGTACAGAGGAGGGTAAAAAATAAATAAAAAAAGCAAAAAGGCTGACCGGAAAATTCCGGTCAGCCTTTTTTTTAATTTACGAGAATAAACCCTGGAGGTTAATCAGTTAACCTTCCGGGGTTTTTTGTTTTAGCGTGCTACCTGTACGCGTTCAGTTATTACGCTTTCGCCGGTATGTATCTGCATAAAGTAAACACCTGTTTGGAAGTTGTTTACGTTGATCTCGGCATTTAATGCATCTACTGCGATGTCTTTGACCACTTGACCGCTGATGTCTATCAGGCGTATCTGCTTGATCATCTCGCTTGATTCAACGT
>PWJZ01000036.1 GCA_003559855.1 Bacteroidales bacterium | reverse complement strand
TTGCTGATTGGGGATCTTCAACATATTCAGTATCACCCGACCAGTTCTCGAATTCCCAGTCAACATCAACAGGTGTGGCTGCAATTTGTACTGTTTCACCTGCTTCGTATTCACCATCGCCTTCTACAGTACCTGCATCTGCCGGGTCTGCGGTAAGAGTGAGGGTGTATGATGGCAGGGTCTCGAAGTTAGCTGTCAGAGTCACATCTTCAGCCGGCATTGTGTAATCGAAGCTTTCTTCTTCGCTCACTGTTTCGCCGTCTTCATCTGTCCACTCTAAAAACATCCATCCTTCATTAGCCGTAGCGGTAACGGTTGCTTCTTCGCCAGCTTCGTATTCGCCTGCACCGTCAACCGTACCCGCATTTTCCGGGTTTACTTCGAGTACGAGGTTGTACAGCGGTTGCGTATCGGTAAAGTTGGCTGTAAGTGTAACATCCAGTGCGGGCATTGTGTATGTAAAGTCAGGCTCAATGCTTACCACATTGTCGTCATGATCTGTCCAGTTGACGAAGAACCAGCCATCTTCAGGAGTTGCGGTAATTACTATCTCATCACCCATGTTGTAGAAGAACAGATCGGGATCCTTTGTCACGGTTCCTGCACCTTCGGGGTCAACTTCAAGTATGAGCAGGTAGTCTTTGAGTTCGAAGTGTGCTGTCAGTGTGACTGTTTCAGCCGGCATAGTTACCGTTGTTTCTGCTGAGCCGGGATCGTCAACATGCTCTATGTCGCCGGTCCATTCTATGAACTCCCATCCTTCATTAGGTGTGGCAGTGATGTCTGCCTCCTCATTAAATTCGTACCAGCCTTCGCCTTCCACCGTGCCGCCTTCTTCAGGATCAGCAATGAGTATGAGCTCGTATTCGCCGGCCTCCATGACCACTACTACGGTAACGTCTTCCTCAACTTCAACTTCACCCTCAACATCGAAATAACCCTCTCTTTCAACCGTGTATTCATAAGTTCCGGTGGCTACGGGATAAATGATGTAATGACCCGGATCATAGGTTTCGCCGTCGAAGGTTACAATGGCATCAGTGATCGGTTCGCCATGCTCATCCTCAACCTCGAAGGTAACCGTCCATGCCTTGATCATCACAACATCTACGGTGATATCTTCCTCAACCTCAACCTCGTCTTCCACAGTAAAAAAGCCTTCTTTTTCTACCGTGTATTCATATGTTCCTGCTAATACACTGTCAATGACATATTCGCCCGGATCGTATGTAACACCGCCTAAAGTGATAACGGCATTTTCTATCGGGTCTCCCTCTTCATCCTCAATATTGAATGTGACTGTATAAAAGTCGGCGTATATGGATACTTCAAGCGAGATGTCGTCCTTGTTCCAGTTATTCATGTTCCATGTATCACCGTCATGTATCCATCTGATCTGCAGATGAGTGGATCCTACGCCATGATCTTCGGCAGTGAGTGTGAATGTTTCGGTTATGGATCCCCATCCTGCCGGGTTCATCCATTGGTTTATCACGTATTCATTACCGTCTACGTATGTAACTACTTTTAAAGTGTAAGGACCACTGAAATGGCTTAGAAAATGTTTGAATTCTAAAGTTAGCTCCTTTGCAATAGATGTATTTATCGGCGGTGTTGCCAGGTAATCATAACCTACATAGCTTGGCGAGAATGTAAGTCTTACTTCCGGTGGTACGCCGCCTGCCGAGCTGGTGTTTTGTACGTTCCATACGTTATCAATGGATGATTCCCATCCTTCGGGCAACTGCCCTACCGGCACGCCGGTAAAATCTTCTTCAAAAGGCAATGAATAGGGAGGTCCGAGTGTTGCTTCGTTTGACTCGGCAGTACCTCCTTCGCCGATGGCATTGTATGAGGTTACAGTATAATAATATGTACCAATTCCGGGAATGTCGTCATCAAGGAACGATGTTTCCGGGATGTTGGTGGCTACCTCTACATTGTCCGGAAATCGTATTACAGTATATGTAAGGTCTAAGCCCGTAAAGTATCCGCCGTGGAGTCCTTCTGTCGGGGCATCCCAGGTTATCAACCCGTCAACTCCGACTGCTTCAAGTGTTACATCGCCCGGAGCGGCAGGCACGTCTTCGCCGATCCACACTTGCCCGATAGCGGGGAGACCCTCGCCGGCAGCATTCTCACCTACTATATGATAGGTGTAAAGCCCGGTATCAGGGAAATCGTCATCGTGAAATGTTTCCGGTTCTCCGATGTCGGGATTCTCGATACTTTCAATCAGGTCTTCGTCCCTGTAAATATGTATCCAGTCAAGCTCGGTAAGCGGGTCGCCGCCTACTGTTACATCGGGGTTAACCCAGCTCAGGTCGGCATAGAAAGCGCCTTCTTCACCCGGAATGATTTCCAGGTCTGTAGGTGCTCCGGGAGACTCAACGGGAGCGGCATCGGTCAGCTCAATACACCAGACAAGGTCATTTTGAGCCGCACCCAAAAATGCCCATTTACCTATTTCAGCCTTGTCGGTAATATCCATACCTCCGGCAATAGAAGCCGGGTCAAAAGGAACGCCCGAATTTTGAACATCATAAGTTTCAATCACAGCACCCGTACTTATGTTAATCTTCTTCAGGATGTTACGGCTTCCGTACAGAGGCTGACCATAGATCCACAGGAAGGGAGCTCCCTCCGAATAATTGTCCCATCCCAGCCCTGCTAAACTTCCGGCTGTGGTCGACAAGGTTTGCTGTACGGCGCCTGTTCGGTCAATGCGCGTAAGCGGGGGGTTCCAGCCGTTGGATACCCAGAAACCGTCATGCTCGCCGTCATAAGCAATGGCACGAACAGTCGATGTAGCAGGTGTGACAAAAGTGCTTATCAAACTTTCAGTGTCAAGGCAAAGCTCGTAAATAACAGAGCTGTTCGGCGAAGCGTAAAAATAAGTTCCGTCATAGGTCAGGTCCCTTAAGTTACCTGCTCCCGGAATGAAAAAAGTCGAAACATATGTGCCATCCATTTCATACCGGTAAAATTCGGTACTGTTCCACCTTGCCGTGTAAATATAATTCCCGTCGGTAGCAACAGGATATTCACCGGTGGCATCCCAATGCGGGAAAAAGAACAAAAGGTCATACAGTTCCCTGCCTGGTAAAATGGCACCCGGAGATGCATCAGGATCGCCATCATGTTTATGAAGGCGCTCCTTTTCCAGCCTCTCGCGCAATTGTAGCATTTCCTGTTCCGTCATATCTGCCGGAACAGCCTGTCCAAAAACAATTACGGTTGAAAAAACTGCATAAAGCAATAATGCAAACATTTTCTTTATGCTTCTCATAATTAATAGTTTCATAATGGTTAATGTTTAGTTAATAAATAAATTTTTAAAAAGGAATTAAAAAATAAGAGATAATAAATTATTAGTTAATAAAGATTGATAAAAAATGTTATAATTAACAAAAGTAAAATAATATTTTCATTTAGCAAAAAAATATTACTAAAAAATTAAAAAATATTTTTTAAAATTATCAACAGTTATATAATATTAACAATAGTGATCTCACAAATTCGTTAATTCGCTGATCTGAAATGAGGAATAATCTTATTAAACACGGGTGTTGTCGAAACTTAAGTTTATAATGATAATAAATATTTGATATCTAAATTAAAAGATACTAATTACAGCGTTTTGTAAGTTATTGATATAGGTGAATGTAAAATATTTCTGAATTTTTCAAGTACATAAGACCTTATTCGTCATTTCACATCGGATACATAAATTTAGATCTGAAAATTTTAAAGGGAATATGCCGTCTTACAGGCTGAAAGCCTGCCAGAACAAAGCCAAGGGCAACGCCCTGTGGTATAAAGCACCCCACAAAACCTATCAGCCTGAAGGGCTGAAAGAAAATTAGTCTTTTAAAACCAATCGTTACCCTACCAATTCATAGTTTTGTTTCAGGCTTTCAGCCTGAGTCGGATTTAGGGTTGTTTCATAACCTTGGGCGTTGCCAAAGGCTGTGTTGTTTAAGTCTTTCAGGCTATAAAGAATCAATGTTATTACTAATATCAGCATTTTAATAATTGTTTAAAATGTGCTTCTTATTAAAATCCTGCCTGAATATTTTAAAGAATACTAGCGTAATTAATTGTCATTGCACATCGGCGCCCCTTTCCCCGGGGCTTAACACTCAGGATGACAAAGGGAGGCAAATTACTTAGGCAAAATATTATTAAATATTAAGCAATGCAAAGTATTTTCCTGCGAAAATCAGCACTTCATGTTGCCACTACGTGACTTTATGGTGGTGACAGGCAATTCTTTGCTACAAACAGAAAGCTTCCATGGAGCTAAATTGAGTCGTTAAGACATCACCGTTTTAATATTACAAAACATGAGTTTATTAAACAACCCACAATAACAGTAAAGCAGAGCAACGCCCTATGTGTAAAGCATACTGTTATTTAAGCCCTGAAAGGGTGAAAGCAATTTATATTATTTATGGTAACCATGTTTTCGGGATGGTTAAGCTTCCAACCTCAAAACAGACAACTTTGCAAAGTGTTATAATATTATTATATGGGAATGTCTTTGTAATGTTTTTTTGCAAGATTAATTCTTAACCGGACACAAGTGCGGTGTTTTATTTTTTTGTTTAGGTGATGAAACCTGCTGAAATTGCTGCAAAAAGCAGAAACGGAAGGCTATCACAGACAACATTCATTCATTCATTCATTCATATTGTTTGGCAAGGGGTAATAAGATCAAAACCCCGGAGGCTTTACACTCCGGGGTTTTTGATCTGGCTTAGCGTACTACCTTAACTGTTTTGGTAATCAGGCTTTCGGTAGTATAGAATTGGAGAAAATAAACGCCTGCATTGAAGTTATTTACGTTGATCTCTGCATTTAATGCATCTACCGCGA